>JBJMWH010000205.1:0-13356 GCA_045810245.1 Burkholderiales bacterium
GTTCGTCGTTGTTCCAGTTGCGCCACATTGCCGATTACCTTTCGCAATACTGACGCCAACCCGGAGGGTTTAGATGCCCAACGCTCTTACTTGGCTCTGCCATATGAGAAGACCGACGGCTCATCACACGCCCGACAGTGACGCGCCAGCAGCGTTGCGAATGGCGCCTAACAGCGCGTTGTTGTCCGACGCCTTCAGCTTGCTGCGCTGCGCATGCGGCGCGGCACAACGCGGACGTTTAGGGGAGCAGGCCGATCCGAAGAAGTCGCCGTATCATTTTCTCTGCAAATCGACTTGGATCCAGCGCTGGTTGTTGAACGGAAGAGAGCGCTGCGCTCTGTCGTTACGGAGCGCAACAAGCTAATCCACAAGTGGCTTGCCACGTTCGATCCGAATTCTCTGGAGAGTTGTAAGGAATTGGAAGCTGACTTGGACGAACAGCATGCGAGGATCTGGCCAGAGTTCGAAACGCTAAAGGCGATCGTACAAGCAGTGCGAGAGTATAGGCGTGAAGCCGCGCGATATCTGGCGTCGGATGCGTTCTTGGCGGAACTCGAGGGCCGTGGGTAGCGGCGTTGTCCTCGCGACGCGGCTCTAGCCCATCCGTCGAGGCACCTTGAGTGGCCGATCTCTCTGCCTCTTCTCTGCTCTTGGGTGTGCTGTTCGGCTCGCTTGGGCTCGGCTTTTTCATCTATGGGAGGAGACAGCGCACCATCGTTCCACTGCTCTGTGGCTTGGCCCTGATGGTCGTACCGTACTTCATCCCGAACGCGTGGCTTCTGTTTGCTGTTGGCTTCGTTCTGGCCGCCGTCCCGTACTTCGTGAGGCTCTGACCGAAATGTATGCTTTGCCATTAACCAAGTGGAGGGCACGTGATGCGATCGTCGTCGTCATTGCCGCGCTGCTGATGTGTCCGCTCGCCGCATCGGCGCAGTTGAAGGTGCTGATATCGGGCGGGTTCTCCGGCCCGTACGAGAAGCTGTTGCCGGAGTTCGAGCGGACGACCGGGATCAAGGTCACGACCGGCTCGGGTTCGTCGCAGGGAACGGGGCCGCAGACCATCGGCGCGCAGCTCGCGCGCGGCGTGCCTACCGACGTGGTGATCCTCTCCAGGGAAGGCCTCGTGGAGCTGATCGCAGCACACCGCATCGCTGCGGGAACGGACGTGGACCTGGCGCGGACGCCCATTGGCGTGGCCGTGCGTGCGGGTGCTGCCAAGCCCGACGTCAGCACGCTCGAGGCCTTCAAGCAAGTCGTAGTGAAGGCGAAGCTCGTTGCCGTTCCGAGCAGCACGAGCGGCATCTTTCTCAGGGACGAGGTTTTTCCGCGGCTTGGCGTCGCCGACAAGGTCCGCTTCAAGCTCACGCCGCGCGGCACGGACGCGGCGGCCATGGTCGCGACCGGTGAAGCGGACATCGGGCTATTGCCGGTCAGCGAAATCGTGCACGCACCGGGCGTCGAGCTCGCGGGCGTGATCGCGGAGGAGATCCAGCTGAATCAGATCTTCGCGGCTGCGGTCGTGGCTGGATCGAAGGAGGTCGAGGCGGGGAAGCGGCTGATCGCGTTCCTCGCCTCCGAGCGCGCGTCCGGGACGATCAGGAGCAGCGGGATGGAGCCGCTCGCGAAAGGCCGCCCCTACTGACCATGCGAAAGCTCATCTCTTCCGGATCGCAGTTCGAGCCTCGCATCGGCTTTTCCCGAGCGGTGCGCGTGGGACCCATCGTGGCGGTGTCGGGCACCGCGCCGATCGCCGCGGATGGCAGCGTGGCCGCGGCGGGCGACGTCTACGGACAGACGCGACGCTGTCTCGAAATCATTGCCCGGGCGATCGGCGAGGCCGGACTGGGCTTGCAGAATGTCATTCGCACGCGGGTCATGCTCACGGACATCTCGCGCTGGGAAGAAGCGGCGCGCGCACACGGCGAGGTCTTTTCCGGCGTGAAGCCTGCATGCACGTTCGTGGAAGTGAGCCGCTTGATCGACCCGGGTTGGCTGGTCGAAATCGAGGCCGATTGCGTCGGCGACTTCGACACGTGACAGTGAATCTGGTGCCGGTCGAGACGGCCCAGCAGCGCGAAGCCGCACGCGTGCTGCTCGTGGAATATCTTCGATGGGTCGGCGACATCGCGCGCAAGAGCTATGGACTGTCCTTCGACATCGAGGCGATGGCGCGCTCGGATATCGAGGACCGCGCGAAGTTCTATCCGCCCACCGGGCGCTTCTATCTCGTTCGGCACGATGAGCGCGACGTCGGCGTCGGCTGCCTCAAGCGTCTGGTGCAGGGTGTCGGAGAGATCCAGCGGATGTACATCCAGCCGCACGTGCGCGGCATCGGCGCCGGCCGCGCGCTGGTCCAGCGGCTGCTGCGCGAAGCTCGGGAGCTAGGCTACACGAGGGTGCGACTAGAGAGCCTGCGCGCGCTCGCGCCCGCGCACACCCTTTATCGCTCGGTCGGCTTTGTCGAGGTCGAGCCGTATAGCGACCACAGCATGGATGCCTATCAGGACCCGGCGACGCTGGAGGCGTACCGCAAGAGCGCGATCTTCATGGAGCTATCGCTCTGATTTCAGTAGCGTTGACACAAGGCGCCTACTACCTCGTTTCGGGGGTCTGGTCCGTGGCCCACATCGATTCGTTTCAGAAGGTGACGGGCCGGAAGACGGACCTGTGGCTGGTCAAGACCGTCGGACTGCTCCTGGTCGCGATTGGCGGCGGCCTGATCTTCGCCGCGGCGGGCCGGCAATTTGTCCCCGGACTCATTTTCATCGCCATGGCGAGCGCCGCCGCTCTGCTCGCCATCGAACTGGTATATGTTCTCAGGCGGGTCATCTCGGCGATTTACCTCGCCGATGCCCTGGTCGAGCTCGGCTTTCTGATCTGGTGGGCCGCATACTTGATGTGAGGTTCGAACCATGATTGCCGTCGAGATACAGGTAAACGGACAGCTGGTCGCCACCTGCGGTGCCGACGCGGTACGCCAGCTCGTCGCCAAAGTAGCCGCCCGGGGTCTCGCGGATTCCGCATCCTTCGATGAGGGGTCAGCCGCGGGTACGCGTTCGCCGGACCGCGGCATCGACGAGCTCCTGAACTGGGTCAGCGGCCGGATCGCCGTCGGCGATGACGTGACGCTCAGGTTCGTCGAAGGCGCAGCGGCGCGCGCAAGCGGCGGCTGATCGACGCGCCGCGAATGAGTCCGCAATCCGCGCTCGAGGTTTTTCTCGCGATCGCGGCGTTGCTATTGCTCGGCCGCGACCTGCGGCGCGCGTGGCGGGACGAACTGCGACGCCCGATCTCCCTCCTGGTCGCCGCGCTCGTCTCGGCCTTGCTGATCGGCGCATTCGCCGGCGAACCTCATCCGAGTCCGTGGTTGCTGCTTCTCCCCACGGGCGTTCTCGCCTGGGAGGTGGCGCGCGGCTGGCGTCAAACGCCGCGCTGCCGCGTGTGGGAAGCGGGCGTCGCGGCGTTCACCGCGGCGATGCTCTTCGCCGTGGCGGGCCTGGCCATGCGCGGAGAAGGCACTGCGACCGTGCTGCTCGCCCTCGCCGCGGTGGCAGGAATGCTGGGGCTCGGCCTGCTGTGGCGCTCGCGCCGGACCGAGCCGCGGCCCTCGCGAATCGAAGATCCGGATCACTACGAGCGCCGCGGAGCGCAGCGCAAACGCAGGTAGGATGCGGCATGGCCGCAGGCACGCGCCCCGAATTCCATGAATGGCGTCCCCATCCGTGGCACGGGCTGGACGCGGGCCGCCAACTGCCGCTCTCGGTAAACGCGTATATCGAGATCACGCCGTTCGACCTCATCAAGTACGAGGTCGACAAGACGAGCGGCTATGTGAAGGTCGACCGGCCGCAGCGCACCTCTTCGCAGCCGCCCTCGCTCTACGGCTTCATCCCCAAGACCTATTGCGGCGCCGAGGTGGCGGCGCTCTGCCCGGGCGCTGAGCGGGGCGACGGCGACCCGCTCGACATCTGCGTGCTTTCCGAGCGGCCGATCACGCGCGCGGAGATCATCGTCCCGGCGCGCGTGGTAGGCGGGCTTCAGCTCCTCGACCGCGGCGAGGCCGACGACAAGATCATCGCCGTGGTCGAAGGTGATCTCGTATGGACCCAGGCGACCGATCTCGCCAACCTGCCGCCGATCCTGATCGAGCGGCTCCAGCACTACTTCGAGACCTATAAGCTCGTCCCGGGCGAGAAGCCCCAGATCGCAGTGCAGCTTGCTTACGGAGTGCGCCACGCGGCAAAAGTAGTCGAGGCTGCGGTCGCCGACTACAAGGCGTTGCTCGCACAGGGTTAACGCATGGCGGCTCCGTCGGGCAATCCCTACGCCGCGCCGAAGGTGAGCGTATCGGACGCCGCCCCCAGGCTCGGCATCGGCACGCGCGCCGCGCGGGCGCTCGCATTCCTCGGCAATGCCTTCCTGCTGCTTCTGCCGCTCTTCTTCCTTCTCTCGAACCGCCGGCTCGATACCGGTTTCTTCGTCATGGCGGGATACTGCGCGATGGTTGCGGCCGCCAGCACCATGGCGCTCGCATTCCGCGACCGCTTTTCATTCTGGGCCGGGCTCAGCGTCGACGCGCTCGGCCTGGTGCTCGTCGCGGTGCTGCTCGTCTACCTCGTGGCGAACGGCGACTCCGATTGGGTGGCGCTCTTCTTCCTCGCCGTCCCGACCGCGCTGAGTCTCCTCGCCATCCTGCTGGTGCGCCGCGCCCGCGGCCCGTCCGACGACACATTCGCGATGCGAAGATGATCGAAGGCCTGCTGGCCGTTCTCAGCATCGCGGGCGCGATTACGCTCGGGGCAATGAGCCCCGGACCGAGCTTCGTCCTCGTGGCGCGCACATCCGTGGCGCGCTCGCGCCGACGGCCGCCTATCTACGCTGGAAACGCTGGATCGACCGCGCAGCCGGCGGAGTCATGGGACTGCTGGGAGTAAAACTCATATTCATGCAGCCTGAAGCTTAGCCATCGCGAGGGCGAGCACCTTCAGGCCGTGGCTGCGGAAGTTGACCTGCACGCGCACGTCCGACCCCTGACCTTCGATGTCGACGATCACCCCGGCGCCGAATTTCGGATGCGTGACGTTCTGGCCGATGCGGAATCCGTCGACCTCGCGCGCCTGCGTCTTCCTCGGGAAGGGCGTGTGCGTCTGGCGTGAGAAATCGGGCTGGAACGCCTTCTGCCTGGAAAGCCGGGGCGTCAGCCACTTCATGAGCTGCTGGGGAATCTCCTCGAGGAAGCGCGAAGGGATGTTGTAGCGCGTCTGGCCGTGCAGCATGCGCGTTTGCGCGTGCGACAGGTACAGGCGGTTCCTCGCCCGCGTGATGGCGACGTAGGCGAGCCTGCGTTCCTCCTCCAGCCCGTCGCGCTCCACCACGCTCTGCTCGTGTGGAAACAGCCCCTCCTCCAGGCCGGTCAGGAACACGACGTCGAACTCCAGGCCCTTCGCCGAGTGCACCGTCATCATCTGCAGCGCGTCCTGGCCCTCGCCCGCCTGGTGCTCGCCCGCCTCGAGCGCGGCGTGGCTGAGGAACGCGGTGAGCGGATCGAGCGCCTGGCCCGATTCGGTTTCGCGCTCTTCCTGGGCAAAGGCAGTCGCGGCGGCGACCAGTTCCTCCAGGTTCTCGATGCGGTCGGCGCCTTCGCGCTCGGTCTTGTAATGCTCGATCAGGCCGCTGCGGGCGATCGCCGCCTCCACCGCCTCCGGCAACGGCAATCCCTGAACCTCGGCGCGCAGTTCGTCGATCAGCTTTTTGAATGCAGCCGCCTTGGTGCCCTCCGAGGCCTTCATCAACGAGACGCTTTGTTGCCTGGCGGCATCCTGCAGTTGCTCCACTGTGCGGCCGCCGATGCCGCGCGCCGGGAAGTTCACGACCCGCAGGAAAGCATTGTCGTCGTCGGGCGCTGCCACCAGCCGCAGATATGCGAGCGCGTGCTTGATCTCGGCGCGCTCGAAGAAGCGCAATCCGCCGTAGACCCGGTAGGCGATACCGCGCGAGAAGAGCGCGTGCTCGACCACGCGCGATTGGGCGTTGGAACGGTACAGCACGCCGATGTGGGAAAGGCGCGTGCCGTCGCGCGAGAGCGCCTCCACCTCCTCGACCAGCCAGCGCGCCTCGTCGTTGTCGGACTCGCCCTCGAATACCCGCAGGGGATCGCCCTTTCCGGCCGAGGTCCACAGGTTCTTGCCCAGGCGGTTGCGGTTGTTCGAGATCAGGGCATTGGCAGCGTCGAGGATGTTGCCGTGCGAGCGGTAGTTCTGCTCGAGGCGCACCACGTTGCGCACCTTGAAGTCGCGCTCGAAGTCGGCCATGTTGCCGACGTTGGCGCCGCGGAAGGTATAGATCGACTGATCGTCGTCGCCCACGGCGAAGACGAGCGCCCCGCCACTCTGCGGCGGCCGCGGATGGCCCGACAGGAGCTTGAGCCAGCGGTACTGCAACCGATTGGTGTCCTGGAATTCGTCCACCAGGATGTAACGGAAGCGCTGCGAGTAGTGCTCGCGCAGGATTTCGTTTCGGGCCAGCAGCTCGAAACACCTGAGGAGGAGCTCGGCGAAATCGACCACGCCGTCGCGCTGGCATTGCTCGTCGTAGGCGGCGTAGAGGCTGGCGTAGCCCTTCGCGGTCTCGTCGGTGACGCGCACCTCGCGCGCCCGGATGCCTTCCTCCTTCTGGCCGTTGATGAAGTACATGAGCTCGCGCGGCGGGAAGCGGTCCTCGTCGACGTTCATGCTTTTCGCCATGCGCTTGATCGCGGCGAGCTGGTCCTGCGAGTCGAGGATGGTGAAGGCCTGCGGCAAGCCCGCCTCCGCGTGGTGCATCCGCAGCATGCGGTTGGCAAGACCGTGGAAGGTCCCGATCCACATGCCGCGCGGACTGGCCGGAAGCATCGCCGTGACCCGCGTGAGCATCTCGCGCGCCGCCTTGTTGGTGAACGTGACCGCGAGGACATTCGCCGGTGCGGCGCGGCCGCCCTTGATCAGCCAGGCGATGCGCGTGGTGAGCACGCGCGTCTTTCCGCTGCCCGCGCCGGCGAGGATGAGCGCGTGCTCGTCTGGCGCCGTGACGGCGGCTAGCTGCTCGGGATTGAGGTGCTCGAGGTGAAGCGACAAGGCAGCCGGATTATAAACGGCGGAGGCGCGACGCTATAATCCGCCGCTCCCCATGCAAGACGCGTACGACCCGGCAGCAGTCGAGCGTGACGCCCAGCAGTTCTGGGCGAGCCGCGGCTCGTTCCGTTCGCTCGAGGATCCGGCCAAGCGCAAGTTCTACTGCCTGTCCATGTTCCCGTACCCGTCGGGAAAGCTGCACATGGGGCACGTGCGCAACTACACCATCGGCGACGTGCTGACGCGCTACTACCGGATGCGCGGCTTCAACGTGCTGCAGCCGATGGGCTGGGACGCTTTCGGCCTACCCGCCGAGAACGCCGCCATGGCGAACAAGGTGCCGCCAGCGAAGTGGACGCGCGACAACATCGCCTACATGAAGAAGCAGTTGCAGAGCCTGGGCTTCGCGCTCGACTGGCAGCGCGAGCTCGCCACCTGCGACGCGAGCTACTACAAGTGGAATCAGTGGCTGTTCACGCGCCTGTTCAAGAAGGGGCTGGCGTACAAGAAGACGGGCGTGGTGAACTGGGACCCGGTCGACCAGACCGTGCTCGCCAACGAGCAGGTAATCGAAGGACGCGGCTGGCGCACCGGCGCCCTCGTGGAGAAGCGCGAGATCCCGATGTACTTTCTGCGCAGCACGAAGTACGCGGAAGAGCTGCTCGCGGCGCTCGACCAGCTGCCCGGCTGGCCAGAGCAGGTCAAGCTGATGCAGAAGAACTGGATCGGCAAGTCGGAGGGCGTTCGAATCGGTTTTGAATATCTCTTAGATGGCAAGAAAAGCATTCTTTGGGTGTTCACCACCCGCGCCGACACGCTGATGGGCGCGACGTTCATGGCAGTGGCCGCCGAGCATCCCATTGCTGTTTTTGCTTCTGAAAAAGATACAAAACTGAAAGCGTTCGTCGAGGAATGCAAGCAGGGCGCGGTGATGGAGGCTGATCTCGCCCAGATCGAGAAGAAGGGCATGCCGACCGGCCTCCATGTTTCTCACCCAATAACAAATGAAAAAATCCCGGTATGGGTGGGTAACTACGTCCTGATGGGTTACGGCGAAGGCGCGGTGATGGGCGTGCCGGCGCACGACGAGCGCGACTACGCCTTCGCGCTCAAGTACAAGCTGCCGATCAAGCCGGTGATCCGTCATCCCGCCGGCGACCGTGTCGACCCGCCATGGAAGCCCGAGTACGCCGACTACGGCGTGTGCATCAACTCCGGTCCCTACGACGGGCTGTCGTACCAGGAGGCGGTCGACGCGATCGCCGAAGACCTCAAGAAGAAGGGCCTCGGAGAGAAGCAGGTGCAGTGGCGCCTGCGCGACTGGGGCATTTCGCGCCAGCGCTACTGGGGCACGCCGATCCCGATCGTGCATTGCCCGAGCTGCGGCGACGTGCCGGTCCCAGACCAGGACCTTCCGGTCGTGCTGCCCGAGCACCTGGTGCCCGATGGCACCGGCAATCCACTGAATAAGCTAGGGTCTTATACCAACACCCCGTGTCCGGCCTGCGGCAAGCCCGCGAAGCGCGAGACCGACACGATGGACACGTTCGTCGACTCGTCGTGGTACTTCGCGCGCTTTGCCTGCGCGGGACAGGACAAGTCGATGCTCGACCAGCGCGCGAACTACTGGATGCCCGTGGATCAGTACATCGGCGGCATCGAGCACGCCATCCTGCACCTGCTCTACTCGCGTTTCTTCCAGCGCGTGATGGTCGAGGAGACCGGGCTGATGCAAGGTGTGGAGGAGCCGTTCGCCAATCTGCTGACTCAAGGCATGGTGCTCGCCGAGTCGTACTACACCGACGCCAGCGGCCGGCGCGAATGGGTCAATCCCGCCGATGTCGAGGTCCAGCGCGATTCCAGGGGCCAGATCATCTCGGCGAAGCGTGCTTCCGACGGTACGCCGGTGGTCTACGACGGGATCGGGACGATGTCGAAGTCGAAGAACAACGGCGTCGACCCGCAAGCGCTGATCGATCGCTACGGCGCCGATACCGCGCGCTTCTACACGATGTTCGCTTCGCCGCCGACGAATACGCTGGAATGGAGCGACGAAAGCGTCGAGGGCTCGTACCGCTTCCTGCGCAAGGTGTGGGACCTCTCGGTCCGGTTTTCCCGGGCCACGCGCAGTCCGGAGGTCGACCGCAAGATCCGCTTCCAGATCCATTCCGAGCTCAAGAAGGCGAACGACGACATCGAGCGGCAGAAGTTCAACACCGTCGCCTCGGCGTGCATGAAGATCCTCAATTCGCTCGAGGAGCTCGCCGATTGGGACGCCACGACCGAGGAGGGGCTCTCGATCCTGCTGCGGCTGCTCTCGCCCATCGCCCCGCACATCACGCATTACCTGTGGCGCGAGCTCAAGTTCGGCGAGGACATCATGCGCGCGCCCTGGCCCGACCCCGACCCGGCGGCGCTCGAGCAGGACGAGATCGAGCTGGTGGTGCAGGTCAACGGCAAGCTGCGCGGCTCGATCCGCGTGCCGAAGGCGGCAGACCGCGCCGCGATCGAGCGGCTTGCGCTTTCCAACCCGAACGTGCAGAAATTCGTCGCCGGCCAGGACGTGAAGAAGGTCGTGGTGGTTCCGGGCCGGCTCGTGAACCTGGTCGTTTGAGAAAACTTTTCCTCATCGTTCTCACATGGGCGCTCGCAGGGTGCGGGTTCCACCTGCGCGGCACCGCCGACCTGCCGTTCGATACCGTGTATGTGCCGAACGCGACCAGCGGAATCGCGCTCGACCTGGCGCGCAACCTCCGTGCCGGAAGCAACGTCAAGCTGGTGACTGACGCGAAACAGGCCGAGGCGATCCTCGAGTTCTCGGGCGAGACCCGCGCCAAGGAGATCCTTTCGCTCACCGGCGCCGGCCGCGTGCGCGAGTTCCGCCTGCGCTACCGGGTCGGGTTCCGCGTGCACAACGGCAAGGGTCATGACTACGTGCCGCAGAGCACGCTCGAGCTCACGCGAGAAGTGACCTACAACGACGCCGACGTGCTCGCGAAAGAGTCGGAGGAGCAGCTTCTCTACCGCGACATGCAGGGCGACATGGTGCAGCAGATCATGCGGCGGCTGTCCTCGGCGCAGAAGCCCAAGGCCTGAGCGTGCAGCTGCGCGCCGAACAGCTGGAGTCGCACCTCGGGCGCAGCCTCGGCCCGGTCTACGCCGTCCACGGCGACGAGCCGCTGATCGCGCTCGAGGCAGCGGACGCCCTGCGCGCCGCGGCGCGCACGCGCGGATTCACCGATCGCGAGGTATTGGAGCCGGGTAGGAGCTTCGACTGGAGCGAGCTTGCGCACTCGCTCGCGAGCCTGTCGCTCTTCGGCGGAAAGAAGATCGTCGAACTGCGCCTTCCCGGCGGCAAGCCCGGCGCCCAGGGCGGCGAGGGCATCGCGCAGTACTGCGAGCGTCCGAGCCCCGACATTCTTTTCCTGGTTTCGCTGCCACGCCTGGACCGCACGAGCCAGTCGAGCGCCTGGTTTAGCGCCCTGTCGAGCGCCGGGGTGGTGGTGGACGTCTGGCCGGTCGAGCGGGCGCGGCTTCCGGCGTGGATCGCCGAGCGGCTCGGGCGCCAGCGCCAGCGCGCCCAGCGCGAGGCGCTCGAGTTCCTCGCCGATCGTGTCGAGGGAAATCTCCTTGCCGCGCACCAGGAGGTGCAGAAGCTGGCGCTCCTCGCGCCCGAGGGCGAGCTCGGCGTCGACACGGTTCGCGAGGCGGTGGCGAACGTGGCGCGCTACGACGCGTATGCCGCGGGCGAGGCGCTGCTCGGCGGCGACGCCGCGCGCTACTTGCGGGTCATCGACGGGCTGAAAAGCGAGGGCGAGGCGCCGACGCTTGTCCTGTGGACGCTGAGCGAAGAGCTGTTCGCGCTCGCGCGCATCCAGGCCGGCGCCGCCGCCGGCCGGCCGGTCGACGAGCTGATGCGCGAGAATCGGGTCTGGGGTCCGCGCCAGCGGCCCATGAAGGCGGCCGCCGCACGCGTTCGGCCGCAGGCGGTGCAGCGGGCCCTCGCTCACGCCGCCGGCATCGACCGCGCGATCAAGGGGGTCGGCCCCGGCCAGCCCTGGGACGAGTTCCTGAAGCTCGCCCGGACCCTCGAGGGTTAACATTCAGCGATGGATCCCCGCGAACACGTGCGGAGCCTCGGCCGGCAGGCGCGCGAAGCCTCGCGCGCCCTGGCGCGCGCGAGCACCGAGCAGAAGAACCGCGCGCTGCACGCCATGGCGCGGGAAATCCGCTCACGCAGGGACGTCATCCTCGAGGCAAACCGCGCCGACCTCTCGAGCGCCAGCCAGGAGCTCGAGGCGGCCTTCGTCGACCGCCTGACCCTGACGCCGAATCTCGTCGAGCAGATGGCCGAGGGAGCCGAAGAGGTGGCGCAGCTCGCGGACCCGGTGGGCGCGATCTCCGAGCGCGTGAAGCGCCCGACGGGAATCGAAGTGGCGCGGATGCGCGTTCCGCTCGGCGTAGTCGCCATCATCTACGAGTCGCGCCCCAACGTGACCGCCGATGCAGCGGCGTTGTGCGTGAAATCGGGCAACGCCGCCATCCTGCGCGGCGGCTCCGAGGCGCTGCACTCGAACCGCGCCATCGCCGCGTGCGTGCGCGCCGGGCTGAAGGCTGCGGACCTGCCCGAAGCCGCCGTGCAGCTCGTCGATACCACCGACCGCGCCGCGGTCGGCGAGCTCATCACGCTGCGCGAGTACGTCGACATCGTGGTGCCGCGCGGCGGCAAGGAGCTGATCGAGCGGCTTTCGCGCGAGTCGCGCATCCCGATGATCAAGCACCTCGACGGCGTGTGCCATGTCTACGTCGACGACAGCGCCGACCCGGATATGGCGGTGAAGATCGCCGACAACGCCAAGACCCAGCGCTACGGCACCTGCAACACCATGGAGACGCTGCTGGTCGCGGAGGGGATTGCGGCCCGGGTGTTGCCTTCCATTTCTTCGATCTACAAAAGCAAAGGCGTGGAAATGCGCGCCGACCCGGCGTCGCTGAAATTCATTCCGGGGGCGCGGGCGGCGACCGAACAGGATTACTACACCGAGTGGCTGGCGCCGATCGTCTCCATCCGCACGGTAAAGGGAATCGACGAGGCGATCGAGCACATCGCGAAGTACGGCTCGCAGCACACCGACGCGATCGTGGCGCGCGATCGCGCGCGCGCCGAGCGCTTCCTGCGCGAGGTCGACTCGAGCTCCGTGATGTGGAATGCGTCGACCCGCTTCGCCGACGGCTACGAGTACGGCCTCGGCGCCGAAGTCGGCATCTCGACCGACAAGCTGCACGCCCGGGGCCCGGTCGGACTCGAGGGCCTCACCACGCAGAAGTTCGTGGTGCTCGGCCACGGAGAGATCCGCACTTAGTGGCTGCCATAGGGATCCTCGGCGGCACGTTCGACCCGGTCCACAACGCGCACCTCGCGATGGCGCAGGCGGCGCTCGAAGCCCTCGGGCTCGATCGGGTGCTATTCGTTCCCACCGGGCCGACGCACTACCGCACGGCGGCGCTCGCCTCCGGCGCCGACCGCGTGGCCATGCTGCGGCTCGCCCTTGCGGGCAATCCGAAATACGGGCTAGACGAGCGCGAGCTGCGGCCCGGCGCCTCCGGTTACACGGTCGACACGCTCAAGGCGCTGCGTGCCGAGCTGGGCGAGGTCGACCTGTATCTCCTGGTGGGCGCCGACCAATACGCGAAGCTCGAGAGCTGGCACCGGCCCGACGAAGTGAAGCGCCTCGCGAGGATCGGCGTGTTCGGCCGACCGGGGGTCGCGCTCGACGAAAAGGTGAACCTCATTCCGATGCAGCCGATGCCATTGTCAGCCAGCGAGATCCGGGCGCGCGCGAGGCGCGGCGAACATCTCGGGGGCCTCGTGCCGCCGGGCGTAGCGAGCTATATCGCCCGCCGTCGCCTCTACACCTGATGGATATCCGCGCCAAGCAGCGCGCCGTGGTCGAGGCGCTCGAGGACGTCAAGGGCCGCGACATCATCGTCTTCAACACAGCGCGCATGCCTTCCATGTTCGAGCGCGTGGTCATCGCGAGCGGCGACTCGACGCGCCAGGTGAAGGCGCTCGCCGACAACGTGCAGAAGAAGCTGCGCGAGGAAGGGGCGCGCGTCTACGGCGTCGAGGGCGCTGCGACGGGCGAATGGGTCCTGGTGGATTTCGGCGACCTCGTCGTGCACATCATGCACCCCACGGTACGGAGCTTCTACAACCTCGAGGAAATCTGGGGCGGCAAGAGCGTGA
>JBJMWH010000206.1:0-5756 GCA_045810245.1 Burkholderiales bacterium
AGCGCATGGTGCGCGACGCGGCGCACGACTACGCCGAGGGCAAGCTCGCGCCGCGCGTGCTGGAGGCGTTCCGCAACGAGACCACCGACCCGGAGATCTTCCGCGAGATGGGCAGCCTCGGCATGCTCGGGCCGACGATTCCGCCCGAGTACGGCGGCCCGGGGCTGAGCTACGTCGGCTACGGCCTCATCGCGCGCGAGGTGGAGCGCGTCGACTCGGGCTACCGCTCGATGATGAGCGTGCAGTCCTCGCTCGTCATGCTGCCGATCTACGAGTTCGGCACCGAAGGCCAGCGCAAGAAATACCTTCCGAAGCTCGTCACCGGCGAATGGATCGGCTGCTTCGGCCTCACCGAGCCGAACCACGGCTCCGATCCGGGCTCGATGCAGACGCGCGCGAAGAAAGTCGCCGGCGGCTACAGCCTGACCGGAAGCAAGATGTGGATCTCCAACTCGCCGATCGCCGACGTGTTCGTCGTCTGGGCCAAGGACGACTCGGGCGAGATCAGGGGCTACGTGCTGGAGAAATCCTTCGAGAATCTCTCGGCGCCGGCGATCCACGGCAAGGTCGGCCTGCGCACCTCGATCACCGGCGAGATCGTGATGGACAGCGTGTTCTGCCCGGACGAGAACGCCTTTCCCGAGGTGCGCGGCCTGAAGGGGCCCTTCACTTGCCTCAACTCCGCGCGCTACGGCATCGCCTGGGGCGCGCTTGGCGCGGCGGAGGATTGCTGGCACCGCGCGCGCCAGTACGTCCTGGACCGCAAGCAGTTCGGGCGCCCGCTCGCGGCCAATCAGCTCGTCCAGAAAAAGCTCGCCGACATGCAGACCGAGATCGCGCTCGGGCTGCAGGGCTGCCTGCGCCTCGGGCGCATGAAGGACGAGGGCAGCGCTGCGACCGAAGTCACCTCGATCATGAAGCGCAATTCGTGCGGCAAGGCGCTCGACATCGCACGCGTCTCGCGCGACATGCTCGGGGGCAACGGCATCTCCGACGAGTTCGGCGTCATCCGTCACGTGGTCAACCTCGAGGTTGTCAATACCTACGAGGGCACGCACGATATTCACGCGCTGATCCTCGGCCGAGCGCAAACCGGCATCCAGGCGTTCAGCTAGGCATTGCGCGGGCGCCTGCGCCATCCTTTCAGGTGCTGAAAGGTGCCTGCTGTTAGCTAGAAAGTACGAGAACCAGACCTATGGCAGCGGCGCCAAATCCGCAGGTATACTGAAATTATGACCGCCGCACTCCGCTACGCCGCCTTCGTCCTTGTCCTCGTGTCCGGCCTGGTGCCGGGAATCGCGCGCGCGCAATTGCAGGAAGACGCCGTGCTGCTCGTGGCGCATCCTGCGTTCCGCGACCTCGAGTACCGACAGACGGTGCTGCTCGCCGCGCCCGCGCCCAACGGCGGCCACGTCGGCGTCATCCTCAATCGGCCGACCAAGCGCTCGCTCGGGAGCCTCTTCCCCGAGCACGAGCCCTCCAAGAAGGTGGTGGACCCCGTCTACTACGGGGGCCCGTTCTCGCGCGGCGCCTTGGTGGCGTTGGTGCGCTCCGACGACGCCCCGGGCGGCGGCTCGGTGCTGCTGATGGACCACCTCTATCTCGCTTTCCGCGCGAATACCATCGACCACGTCATCGAGACGACGCCGAACGAGGCGCGCTATTTCGTGGGCTACGTCGGCTGGCGGCCGGGCGAGCTGAAGAGCGAGATCGACCGCGGCCTGTGGTCGGTCATGAACGCCGACGTCGACACCATCTTCCGGAAGGACACCGAGAGCCTCTGGGAAGAGCTCCTGCAGCAGTCCCGCCGCATCCGGGCTGAGTCGCCTCTCCCGGTACTCGCCGCGCGCTGAGAATGCGCCGGGCGGCGCATGCCGCCTTGCTCAGGGTCGTGCGAAGAGGGGGATTATGCTCGCGCCGATGAGACTGCTCCTTGCCTTCGCGCTTTTTACGCTTTCGTCGGCTTACGCCCAGGAAAAGCCGACCGCGGCGGCTCCGGCCAAGGACGAGAGCGCCTCGGGCGGCGCAACCGCCCCGCGTCCGAGCTTCCGCCGGGACGCCGCTTCGAGCCGAGCGCTTTTCGATCGCCTCGACAAGAACCGCGACGGTTATCTGACCGGCACGGAGCTCACCAGCCAGGAGGCGCTGACTGCCAGCTGGCTCGGGGTCGACCGCGACGGCGATGGGCGCATCAGCCGCGAGGAGTTCACCGCGGTCGGCCCGTCCGAGACGGCCAGGAGATGAGCGGTCAGGGCCGCCGCCGACTTCGCTTGAAGGAATAGCCCTTTCGGCCTAGTGTTCTCCTCCCTGCCCCACCCTACAGGAGGAGACGATGAGATACGCACTTGCAGCGCTTTTCGGCGCTTTGTTCCTGCTTTCCTGCGCCACCCCGACCAAAGAACAGAGCCTTGTAGGCAAGGCCGCCGATGCCATGGGTGGCACGAAGGCCCTGAGCTCGATCAAGACCATCGCCACCAGCGCCACGTCGAAGTGGTGGGAGCCTGAGCAGTCCGAGGTTCCCGGCGGCGCGCCTCGGTTCTCCGCGGAGGGCAAGATCGACACGGCCGCCGACGTCGCTTCGCGCACCAGCCGCTACGACTATCAGAAGAACTTCGCTTACCCCGCGCCGCGCACCTTCACCTACAGCGAGGTGGTGACGCCGCAGGCGGGTTACGTCATCGGCGTCGATAGCAACGGACGCAACGCCGAGAGCATGAAGGCGAATCCGCCCGCGCACTCCATGTCGGGCTACCGCCTTGCCGCCACCCAGCGCGAGCGTATGCGAGGTTCGATCACGGGGCTGATCTCGGCGATGCTCGCGAATCCCGACGCGGTCAAGCCCGCCGCGGACGTCACGGTCCAGGGTCGAAGCCTGCCGGCGGTGTCGTACCAGAACTTCATCGTCGCGTTTGACCCGCAGACCGGATTGCCGGAGCGCGTGCGCAACCTCGACTACGACAACGTCTGGGGCGACGTGAACTACGATTACGTCTACTCCGACTGGCGCGACTTCGGTGGCGTCAAAGTTCCGATGAAGCGCAGCAACCAGCTGAACGGCCAGGTGGTACAGGAAACGCAGCTTACCGACGTGCGGGTCAACCAGCCGATCGACCAGGCGCGCCTGCAGATCCCGGCCGGGGTGCTCGCCAACGCCGCCAAGCCCGCCACCGGCAACGTGCCCTACCAGTGGGTGATCCGCCGCCAGTACATCGGCACCTACATGGATTCCGACAATGTGAGCTACGACGCCAAGGGTTCGCCCGGCCTGCGGCTGCAGCAGCTTTCGCCCGGGGTATTCTTTCTCACCGGCGGCACGCACAACAGCCTGGTCGTCGAGATGAGCGACCACCTGATCGTGGTCGACGCGCCGGTGAGCGACGCGCAGTCGATGTGGCTGCTCAATACCGCGAAATCGCAGTTCGCCGGCAAGCCGATCCGCTGGGTGGTGCTCACGCACCATCACATGGACCATGCCGGCGGCGTGCGTGCCATGCTGAGCGAGGGCGCGACGCTGGTCGTAGGCCAGGGCTCGTACAAGCATTTCAACGAGGTGTTGCGCGCGCCGGCCACGCGCAATCCCGACATGAAGGTCATGGACCTCACGCGCACGCCGATCATGGAAGTGCCGCAGAGCCACCTGATGACGGACAGCAAAGGCCGTCAGGTGGTCGCGTATGCGATGGACAATCCGCACGCCAAAGGCATGCTGATGGTGTGGGTGCCCGACGCGAAGCTGGGCTTCGTGACCGATCTGTGGACCCCGGGGATTCCGCTCCCGGCGAAGCCCAACCCCGGCCTCGCCTCGGTCGTCAATACGGTGAAGAAGGCTGGGATCCAGCCCGAGCGCTTCGCCGGTGGCCACGGCTCGGTCGACGAGTACCAGAAGCTCGAGAAGCTGATGGGGCAGTAGTAACCCTTGCAGCAGGACGCAAGCGCGAAAACGGGAACCGGCTCGCCGGTTCCCGTTTTCTTTGAGCCGTGCCGATCAGGCGGCGGCCTTCACCGCCTTCTTCTTCTCGAACGCCATCTTGCCGCCGCGGTAGTCGACCACGATGACGTCCTTGGGCGCGAAGCGGCCCTCGAGGACCGCCTTGGCGAGCTGATTCTCGATCTCCGACTGGATCGCGCGCTTGAGCGGCCGCGCGCCGTAGACCGGATCGAAGCCCACCTTCGCCAGCTCGGCGAGCGCGCCGTCGGAGATCTCGAGGCCGAAGTCCATCTTCGCCAGGCGGCTCTTCAGCGTCTCGAGCTGGATGCGCGCGATCTGCTTGATGTGCTCCTCGCCGAGGGCGTGGAACACCACGATCTCGTCGATGCGGTTGACGAACTCGGGCCGGAAGTGGGCCTTGACCTCGCCCATCACCGCCAGCTTCACCACCTGGTAGTCGCTGCCCGCCATGCTCTGGATCATCTGCGAGCCGAGGTTCGAGGTCATCACGATCACCGTGTTCCTGAAGTCGACGGTGCGGCCCTGGCCATCGGTCAGGCGGCCCTCGTCGAGGATCTGCAGGAACACGTTGAACACGTCCGAATGCGCCTTCTCCACCTCGTCGAACAGGATCACCGAATACGGCTTGCGCCGCACCTGCTCGGTAAGCTGGCCGCCTTCCTCGAAGCCGACATAGCCGGGCGGCGCGCCGATCAGGAGCGCGACCGAATGGCGCTCGCCGTACTCGGACATGTCGATGCGGATGAGATGGTCCTCGGAATCGAACAGGAAGCCCGCGAGCGCCTTGCACAGCTCGGTCTTGCCCACGCCGGTAGGTCCCAGGAACAGGAATGAGCCGTAGGGCCGGTTCGGGTCGGCAAGCCCCGAGCGGGAGCGCCGGATCGCGTCGGACACGAGGCGCACCGCCTCGTCCTGGCCCACCACGCGGCGGTGGAGCATCTCTTCCATGCGGATCAGCTTCTCGCGCTCGCCCTGCATCATCTTCGACACCGGGATGCCGGTGGCGCGCGATACGACCTCGGCGATTTCCTCGGCGCCGACCTGCGTGCGCAGCAGCTTCGGCTTGGCGCTCTTCTCCGACGACTCGGCCTTCTTCAGCTGGGCATCGAGCTGCGGCAGGCGGCCGTACTGGATTTCCGACATCTTCTGCCAGTCGCCCTTGCGCCGCGCCTCGTCCATCTGCTGGCGCAGCTTCTCGATCTCCTCCTTGATGTGCTGGCTACCCTGGACCTGCGCCTTCTCGGCCTTCCACTCCTCCTCGAGATCCGCGTACTCCTTCTCCAGCCTCCTGATCTCGTCCTCGATCAGGACGAATCTTCTTTGAGAAGCTTCGTCCTTCTCCTTGCGCACCGCCTCGCGCTCGATCTTGAGCTGGATCAGGCGCCGCTCGAGGCGGTCCATCGCCTCGGGCTTGGAGTCGATCTCCATCTTGATGCGCGCCGCCGCCTCGTCGATCAGGTCGATCGCCTTGTCGGGCAGGAAGCGGTCGGTGATGTAGCGCTGCGAGAGCTCGGCCGCGGCGACGATCGCCGGGTCGGTGATGTCGACGCCGTGGTGGACCTCGTATTTCTCCTGCAGGCCGCGCAGGATGGCGATGGTCGACTCGACGCTCGGCTCCTCGACCAGCACCTTCTGGAAGCGGCGCTCGAGCGCGGCGTCCTTCTCGATGTGCTTGCGGTACTCGTCGAGCGTCGTCGCGCCGACCGCCCGCAGCTCGCCGCGCGCGAGCATCGGCTTGAGCAGGTTCGCCGCGTCGACGGCCCCCTCGGCCGCGCCGGCGCCGACGATCGTGTGCAGCTCGTCGATG
>JBJMWH010000207.1:0-3873 GCA_045810245.1 Burkholderiales bacterium
GTATTCATCTGCAATGCGCGGCCGCGTGCGCTCGAGAGCACCCGGTCGCATAGCGGCTCGGCGAGCACGCGCGTGCCATCGGCGCTGCCGCCGTCGACCACGATCACCTCGCAGCCGCGCCCGCGGAGCGGCGTAAGCGCCCGCAGCGCCGCCTCGATGTGCTCGGCCTCGTTCAGCGCCGCAATGACGACCGAGAGCTTCAGCCGCGCCTCCACGCGTGATAACGCTCGAGTCCGCGCAGCACACGCTGCGGCGCGTGCGCCTTCTTCCAGGCCCCGGCGGCGTACTTGCTCGCCTCGGCGAGCGTCGGATAGATGTGGATGGTGCCCAGGATCTTGTTCAGGCCGATGCCATGTTTCATGGCCGAGATGAATTCCACGATCAGCTCGCCCGCGTGCTCGGCGACGATGGTCGCGCCGAGGATGCGGTCCTTCCCGGGAACCGTCAGCACCTTGACCATGCCGTAGGCGGCGTCGTCGGCGATGGCGCGGTCGAGCTCATCCATGCAGTAGACCGTCGTCTCATACGGAACATTCTGCGCTCTTGCGTCGCTTTCGTTCAGGCCGACGCGCGCGATCTCCGGATCGGTGAAGGTGGCCCACGGAATCACCGAATAGTCGACGCGGAACCTGCGCAGGCCGCCAAAAAGCGCGTTGACCGCGGCGAACCAGGCCTGGTGCGACGCGGTGTGGGTGAATTGGTAGGGACCGGCCACGTCGCCGCAGGCGTAGATGTTCGGATACAGCGTTTGCAGGTAGTCGTTCGTTTCCACGGTCCGTGCCGCGGTGACCGGAATGCCGAGCTCCTCCAGGCCGAAACCCGAGGTGTTCGGAATCCGTCCGACCGCGCAAAGGAGCGCGTCGAACTCGACGCGCTTCTCGCGTCCGGCGTGCTCGCACACGAGCACGTGCGGTCCCTCGCAGCGCGCCGCGCGGTGCCCGGTGAGGACTTCGATGCCTTCGCCTTCGAAGCGGCTGCGCACCATCTCCGAGACGTCGGGGTCCTCGCGCGCGAGCAGCCGCGGCAGCATCTCGACCTGCGTGACCTTCGAGCCGAACCTGCAGAAGGCCTGCGCGAGCTCGCAGCCGACCGGCCCGCCGCCCAGCACCACCAGCCGCTGCGGCAGCTGGCGCAGGGACCAGAGGTTGTCGGAGGTGAGCACGGTTGCCGCCTCGATGCCGGGAATGGGCGGCACGATCGGGCGCGCGCCGGCGGCGATGACGATGCTCCTCGTGGTGAGCACCTTGCCGCCGACTTCCACGGTCCAGGGCGAGGTGATCTTCGCTTCGCCGTGGATGCACTCGACCCCCAGGCTCTCGTAGCGCTCGACCGAGTCGTGCGGCTCCACCGCGCGGATCACCCGCTCGACCCGCTCCATCACTTCGGCGAAGTCGAACTCGGCACTGGCCTGGCGCAGGCCGTACTTCTGCAAGTTGCGGATTTGCCAGGCGAGCTTCGCCGAGCGCAGCAGCGCCTTGGAAGGCACGCAGCCGGTGTTGAGGCAATCCCCGCCCATGCGGTGCTTCTCGATCAAGGTCACCTTGGCGCGCACCGCCGCGGCAATGTAGGCCGACACCAGGCCGGCGGATCCGGCGCCGATCACGACGAGGTTGCGCTCGAAGCGCGCCGGCCGCTGCCAGCGTGCGTAGACGCGGCGCGCCTTGTACGCGTCGACGACCTTCTTGGCGACGAGGGGAAACACCCCGAGCGCAAGCAGTGCGCCGATGAGCCCTGGCGAGAGCACATCGCGCAGGGAGCCGATCCGGCCGAGCTGCGTACCGGCGTAAACGTAGACGAGGGTGCCGGCGAGCATCCCGAGCTGGCTCACCCAATAGAACGTACGCACGCGCATCCGGGTCAGCCCCATCGCCAGGTTGATGACGAAAAAGGGCACCGCCGGGATGAGCCGCAGGGTGAAGAGATAGAAGCCGCCCTCCTTTTCCACGCCGCGGTCGATCGCGCGAAGCTGCGCGCCGTACCTTCGCTGCACCCAGTCCCGCAGCACGAAGCGAGAGGCCAGGAACGCAATGGTGGCGCCGATGGAAGAGGCAAACGAGACCAGGACGGTTCCCCACAGAAGGCCGAAGAGGGCACCGATGGCGAGCGTCAGCAGCGTCGCGCCGGGAAGCGACAGCCCGGTCATCGCGACGTACGCGGCGAAAAACGCAACCGCAGCTGCCGCGGGGTGGACCGCGCGCCACGCCTGCAGGCCTGCCTGCTGCGCCTTCAGATTCTCGAGGCTGAGGTAGCGATGCCCGCCGAGCGCGAAGAAGGCGACTGCCACGGCTGCGACCACCAGCACGACGGCAAGCCGGCCACGGCTCACGGGCCCTGGACGATGCCGGGCGAGCGCTGCGGCTGCTCGTCGATGAGATCGAGCAGCTTCCCGCTGGTCGCACGCAGGCGCTGGGACAGCATGAGCACCAGCTCCATCAGGAGCTTGGCGCCGAGCAGCGGCTGCTCGACGATGATGCGGGCGAGGTTTTCGCGGTTGAGCACGGCAACCAGCGTCGGCTCGACCGCCACGCAGGTGGCGAAGCGCGGCTCGCCGTCGATCATCGACATCTCGCCGAGCGTGCGGCCAGGCTCGACTTGGGCGATGAGCTGCGGGGTGTTCCAGCGGTCGCGCTTCGCCACGTCGACACGGCCCTCGATCACCAGCATCATCAGGTCGCCGCCCTCGCCTTCGCGGATCATCTCCACGCCCGGCTGCGCCCGGTAGACCTCCATGAAATGCGCGAGCAGGCGCACCTCGCCATGCGAGAAGTTCTCGAGCAGCGGGCATTTCGGAATGAGCGAGTGGATGCGGCCGGCGAAGCGGATCGCATCGCCCATGTACTCGAGGCCTGCAAGCTGCTGTGCCGGTTCCGCCATGCCTCCCGGCATTATGCCGAAGAACTATTTACGACGCTTCCTCACGGCGTCGGCGAGCGCGGCGAGAAGCGCCGTCGAATCGCTCCACCCGAGGCAAGCATCGGTGATGCTCTGGCCGAACTCGAGCGGCTTGCCCGGCTCGAGCTCCTGGCGGCCCTCGACGAGGTGCGACTCGACCATCACGCCGACGATGCGCCGCTCGCCGCCGGCGAGCTGCGCGCCGATTTCCCGCGCCACGTCCATCTGGCGCTGGTACTGCTTCGCGGCATTGGCGTGCGAGCAGTCGATCATCAGGCGCTGCTGCAGCTTCGCCTTGGCGAGCTCCTGGCACGCGGCGGCGACGCTTTCGGCGTCGTAGTTCGGGCTCTTTCCGCCGCGCAGGATGATGTGGCAGTCGTCGTTGCCGCGCGTCTCGACGATCGCCACCTGGCCGCTCTTGTGCACCGAGAGGAAATGGTGCTTCTGGCGCGCCGCGAGCAGGGCGTCGACCGCGATCTTCACGTTGCCGTCGGTGCCGTTCTTGAACCCCACCGGCGCCGACAGGCCCGAGGCGAGCTCGCGGTGCACCTGGCTCTCGGTCGTGCGCGCGCCGATCGCGCCCCAGGCGATCAGGTCGGCGATGAACTGCGGGCTCAGCAGGTCGAGGAACTCGGTGCCCGTGGGCAGGCCCAGCATCGTCAATTCCAGCAGCAGGCGCCGCGCCCGCTCCAGCCCTTCGTTGATGGCGAAGCTGCCGTCCAGGTGCGGGTCGTTGATGTAGCCCTTCCAGCCGACCGTCGTGCGCGGCTTCTCGAAATAGGCGCGCATCACGATCATCAGGTCGTCGCCCAACTGGTCGGCGACGGCCTTCAGGCGCTGGCCGTAGTCGAGCGCCTGGTCGTGGTCGTGGATCGAGCACGGACCGACCACCACGATAAGCCGGTCGTCGCGGCCGTGCAGCACATCGGCGAGTTCGCGGCGGCTCGACTCGACGAAGGCGAGGATGGCATCGCTGACAGG
>JBJMWH010000208.1:0-3664 GCA_045810245.1 Burkholderiales bacterium
CGCCGTCTATGCCAAGGCGGCGGAGAATCTGGACGCCATGGTGAACAAGGGCGTGCTCAGGCGCGATACGGCGCCCTGCTATTACGTCTACCGGCTGGTCATGGGCAAGCACACGCAAACAGGATTGGTGGCGGCCGCCTCGATCGCCGAATACGACACCAACCGCATCCGCAAGCACGAGCACACCCAGACCGACAAGGAAACAGACCGCGTGCGCCAGATCGACGCGCTGAACGCCCACACTGGGCCGGTCATGGTCGGCTATCCGAGGGCGCCGGAAGTGGACGAGATCCTCGCCCGTTGCTCGGCCGGGGTGCCCGACGCGGACGCGACAGCGGACAACGGGGTGCGCCACTCGCTGTGGGTGGTGCGCGATGCACCGACCCAGGCACGGCTGACCCGCGCCTTCGACGCCATGCCGGCGATCTATATCGCCGACGGCCACCACCGCTCTGCCGCGGCCTCACGTATCGCCGCCGCACGCCGCGCCGCCAATCCGCGCCACACGGGGGAAGAGAGCTACAACAGCTTCCTGACGGTGAACTTTCCCCACCACCAGATGCAGATCCTCGACTACAACCGCGTCGTGTCCGGCTTGAACGGAATGGAAGCCGCGACCTTCCTGGCACGCCTGCGCGAGAGCTTTTCAGTGCAGGAGAGCGCCAAGGCGGTCAAGCCCGCGCGGCCTGGTGAATTCGGGCTGTACGTGGCCGGCAAGTGGTACCGCCTCGCGATCCGCCGCGAGCTGGTCCCGGCCAACGACCCGGTGGCCCGCCACGACGTGACGCTGCTCTCCGAGCATCTGCTCGCCCCCCTGCTAGGCATCAAGGACCTGCGCCGGGACAAGCGCATCGACTACGTCGGCGGCATTCGCGGCCTCGGGGAGCTGGAAAAGCGCGTCAACAGCGGCGAGATGACCGCCGCCATCGCCCTTCATCCCACCAGCATGGAGGACCTGATGGCGGTCGCCGAAGCGGGCAAGGTCATGCCCACCAAGTCCACCTGGTTCGAGCCCAAGCTGGCGGACGGGATGGTTTCGCTGGTAATTGAACCCTAAGAACAGGGACAGACCACGTTTCTCCAAAGGGAAAAACGTGGTCTGTCCCTGATTAAGTGTTACTTCGCGGCGATCACCATGATCTCGACCAGCGCCTTCGGGTCGGCGAGCTTCGCCTCGACGCAGGCGCGCGCCGGGAGGTTCGACTTGTCGACCCAGGCGGTCCACACCTCGTTCATCGGCGCGCGGTTGCGGATGTCGGTGACCCAGATCTGCGCCGACAGCACCTTGGCCTTGTTCGAGCCGCACTTCGCGAGCAGGCGATCGATGTCGTCGAGCACCTGCTTGGTCTGGCCCTTGATGTCCTGGTCGAGGTTCTTCGCCACCACGCCTGCGAGGTAGACGGTGTCGCCGTGCTGCACCGCCTGCGAAAGGATGGCGGTCTGGTCGTGTCGCTGGATGCTCATCGCTTCTCGTCTCCTTTGTTGGCCTTCTCGATCTTGCGGTCCTCGCGCTTCGCGTCCTGCATCGCCTCGGGCTCGAGCTGCTCGGCGCTGCGGTTGAACCAGATGAACACACCCCAGGCGGCGAGGAGGAGCGCCGCGGTCACGCCGACGCTCGCCGCGTAGGGCAAGTGCTCGGGGTGTTCCTGCGACAGGCGGAAGGTGAGCACCACCGTCTCGATCGACAGCGACACCACCAGCACCACCATGAAGCGCGACAGGAACCTGCGCACGCGCGTGGGCGCGCTCATGTGCGCCTCGCGCTGCACCTCCTCCTCGAGCAGGGTCTGGCCGAGCTCGAGCGCCGCCACCGCGACCGTCAGCACCGCGATCGATTCGAGCACCGCGTTGAGGCGCGCGGTGAGCGGGCCTCCGGCGAAGAACTGGATGCCGTGCCAGAACTGCAGCGCGGCCACTACGATGAGCGCCGCGGAGCTCAGCAGGAACATCACGCCGATGACGAAGTGCCCGGCGGGGAACAGGCGATAGAGGAATTTCATCGCTGCAGGCTGGTCTTGTCGTGGCCCGCGACGACCTTGTAGCGCTCGGAGATCGCCTTCAGCTCATCGGCCGAGATCACCGCCTCGATGCGCTCGAACGGACGGTCGCCCGTGCGCTGGTAGATCTCGCGCAGGATCGCGTCGGGCGGGTTGCGCCGGTTCTCGAGCACCACGTTCGCGGTCGGCACCCGCCGCTCGTCCTCGTAGGTCTTGAGCGCGCGCGCGACGTCGGTGTCCTCGTCGAGCGCCTCGGCGAGCGCCTTGGCGTCGAGGATCGCCTGGCCGGCGCCGTTGGAGCCCCGCGGGTACATCGGGTGCGCGGCGTCGCCGAGCAGGCTGACGCGGCCGAAGCTCCACGCCGGCAGCGGATCCTTGTCCACCATCGGGTACTCGAGCACCACGTCGGCGGCGCGGAAGAACGCCGGGACGTCGAGCCAGTCGAACTTCCAGTCCGCCACCCCGGCGATGAAGTCCTCCATCCGCGCGGGACGGTTCCAGTCCCAGCGCTTGTGATCCGGGGTCTCGAGCTCCCAGAGCCAGTTCACGAGCTGCCTGCCCTCCGCGTCGATCCCATTGCGGATCGGATAGTGCACGAGCTTGCCGCCTTTCAGCCACCCCGCGCGCAGCATGGTGGCCCCGCCCAGGATCGGCTTCCAGCGCGTGACCCCGCGCCACATGTTCACCCCGGAGTAGCGCGGCTCGCCTTCGCCGGGATAGAGCTGCTTCCGGAGCACCGAGTGGATGCCGTCGCAGCCGACCGCGCCCGCGCCGCTGGCTGATGGCTGGTTTTTGAACTTCAAGGAAACCTGCTCGTCGGTCTGCTCGAAGGCCTCGCAGTGGAAGCCGAGATGCAGGCGGTCTGCACCCAGGCGCGCGCGGACAGCGTCGAGGAGAACGGCCTGCAGGTCCCCGCGATGGATGGAGAACTGCGGCCAGCGGTAGCCGGCGCGCCGCCCGAGCGGCTCGCGGTAGATGAGCTGGCCGAAACGGTTGAAGAACGCCGCCTCCGCGGTCTCGACCGCGACCTTCGCCAGCGCCTCCTGCAGTCCCAGGTCCGACAGCACCCGCGTCGCGTGCGGCAACAGGTTGATGCCCACTCCGACCGCCTTGATCTCAGGCGCAGACTCGAAGAGCCGGCAGGCGATGGCGCGCTGGTGGAGCTCCAGCGCCAGTGTGAGGCCGCCGATGCCGGCGCCGACGATGAGGATTTCATCCATCTGAAAATCGGGGTCAGAGCCCTATTTCCGGCACGCGTCGCTAGAGGAAATAGGGCTATGACCCCGAATTTATAGTTTACTGCGAGGTAGGCCTTTTCCAGCGCGCCGTCGCGGGCGATTTCATCTGCCGGGCCGCTCGCCACGATACGCCCGCCCTCGAGCACGTAGGCGCGGTCGGCGAGCGCGAGCGCGAGGCCGCTCATCTGGTCGACGAGGAGGATCGTGGCGGACTCGCTGCGCAGGCGCTCGAGCGCGGCGAAGAGGTCCTGGATCACCGCGGGCGCGAGGCCGAGCGAGGGCTCGTCGAGCAGCAGAAGGCGCGGGCGCGCCATCAAGCCGCGAGCGATTGCAAGCATCTGCTGCTCGCCGCCGGAGAGCAGCCCGGCACGACCGTCGAGGCGCTGCTTCAGGCGCGGGAAGCGATCGAGCAGCGCGGCGGACTCGGCT
>JBJMWH010000209.1:0-3003 GCA_045810245.1 Burkholderiales bacterium
TAATAGACACGCCCCCGCTCGACAGGATTGGTGGTCATGGCGGACCTCGTAAATCTCGACCAGTTTCCAGAACGCCCACGACAAAGGCAACCACGGGTTCAAGACATGAACCGTAAGAGCAACATCCCCTTCGCGCGCGAGGCGTGGGACCGCAACGCGCATATTTATGAAATCATCCGCACGATGCCGTTCAATGCCGAGCTTGCCGCCGGTACCTTGAGCGAGGCGCGGTTCAAGCACTACATCACGCAGGATGCGCATTACCTGATCGGCTTCGGCCGCGCGCTGACGCTGGCCGCCGCCAAGGCGCCCGATCCCGACCGGATCGTGCAGTTCGCCAAATCGGCCGAGGGCGCGATCGTGGTCGAGCGCGCCCTGCATGGTTCTTTCTTTGCGCGCTACGGCATCACGCCCGATGTCTTCGCCGCAACGGAGCTCTCGCCGGCCTGCCACCACTACGTCTCGTACCTGCTCGCCACTGCCCATGCGGAGCCTTACGAAGTCCTGCTCGGCGCGTTGCTCCCGTGCTTCTGGATCTATGCCGAGGTCGGGCGCGACATCCACGCCCGCGCACGGGCCGGCAACCCGTATCAGGCCTGGATCGACACCTATGCGGGCGAGGAGTTCCATGCGGCCGTGCGCGCCGTGATCGGGGCGGCCGATGCAGCGGCTGAAGACGCCTCGCCGGCTTTGCGCGGACGGATGCATACCGCCTTCACGCGCGCGACCCAGCTGGAATGGATCTTCTGGGACTCGGCCTATCGCCTGGAGGCGTGGCCGGTTTGAGACTGCTAAGAGGTATCGCGCTTCTCCGCCGAACCGAGCCCCGCAGGCCGTGATGAACCCGCAAATCGTCGGCGCGATCGTGGCGATGGTCAGCTACGGTCTTGCGGATTTCATCTACAAGCAGGCCGCTGCCGCGGGTGTCCGGGCCGACCATTTCCTCCTGGCGCAGGCGTGGTTCTTTTGCCCGCTCGTGATCCTCTATGCGCTCGCGACCGGCACGCTCGTGCTCGATCCGGCGGCGTTGTGGGGGTCGCTCGCCGGCGCCTTCGTCTTCGCCGGGTTCTACTATTTCGTCCGCAGCCTTGCCGCCGGGTCGGTCAGTACCAATGCGGCGATCTTCCGCATGAACTTCATCGTCACCGCCGCGCTGGTGATTGCGCTGCTCGGCGAGCCGTTGACGCAGGCCAAAATCGCCGGGCTCGCCCTCGCCTTGCTGGCGACATGGCTCCTGGTGGGGGCAGGAAGCGGCCCCGAAGGCGCGCCCGACGACAGACGGCGGCGCTCGCTCGTCGAGCTCGGTGTCGCCACGCTCGCCTTCGGCGCCTCGAATTTCTTCCACACGGTCGGGCTGCGGCACGGAGCCGTTCCGGAAACGCTTGCGGTTGCGCAGGCGGCACTGTTCATGCCGCTCGCAACCGCGGTCGTGTACATCGCGGACCGCAAGCTTCCACCGCCGCCGGTAACGTTCAAGTACGGCTTCGCTGCCGCGATCGTGCTGCTCGCCGCCACCATCTTCCTGCTGCGCAGCGTCGCGCTCGGGCAGGCCAGCGTGCTGGTGCCGATCGCGCAGATGGGCTTCATCGTCGCCGCGCTGCTCGGCATTTTCCTGCTGCGCGAGCGCGTCACGACCCGCAAGGCGTTCGGGCTCGCTTCGGCGCTGGCCGCGTTGGCCATGCTGGCGGGGAGTTGAGCTGGCGCGAGTCCTCGCCGACGCTCAATCTAACCAGCCGCCGACATTGCCGGCAGATTATAGATCTCCCCGTATTTCCGGCGCAGGTAGGCGAGGTAAGGCCCGGTGCTCATGGGCGCGCCGGTCGCCCGCGCGATGAGGTCGGCCGGCGTGTATTTGCGGCCGTGCCGGTAGATGTGCTCGCGCAGCCAGGCGTGCAGCGTGGCGAAATGGCCGGCCGCGATGTCGCGCGGGATGTCCGGATGCGTCGTAATGGCGGCCGAATAGATTTGCGCGCTGAGCACGTTGCCGATCGTGTAGCTCTGAAATCCGCCGCCAATGCCGCCCGAGTACCAATGCACGTCCTGCAGACAGCCATCACGATCGTCGGGCGGCGCGACCCCGAGGTCGGCCTGCATCCGGGCGCGCCACGCCTCGGGCAGCTCTTTCACCCGCAGCCGGCCTTCCAGCAGCTCGAGCTCCAGGTCGAAGCGGAGCATGATGTGCAGATTGTACGTCACCTCGTCGGCGTCGGTGCGGATGAGCGAGCGTTCGACCTTGTTGATCGCGCGATAGAAGGTGTCGAGAGGCACGCGTTCGAACGGATGCGGAAACGTTCGCTGCAGCACCGGGTAGTAGTGCTTCCAGAAGCCGCGGCTGCGCGCGACCACGTTTTCCCACAGGCGCGACTGGCTTTCGTGCACGCCGGCCGACGCACCTGACCCGAGCGGCGTGCCTTCCAATGCGGCATCGACACCCTGCTCGTAGAGCGCATGGCCGGCCTCGTGCACGGTCGCGAACAGCGCCTTGCCGATATCGCCCTCGTCGATCCACGTGGTGATGCGCACGTCGCCCAGGGAGAACTTGGTGCAGAACGGATGGTGCGTCTGGTCGAGTCGCCCGCGTTCAACGTCGTAACCCATGCGCTGCGCCACCGCGAGGCCGAAGTCGAGCTGTGCCTTCGGCGCAAAGGCGCCGCGCAGGCACTGGTCCTCGATCGCGGGCTGATCGCCGATGGCGCGCACCAACGCGACCAGCTCGGGCCGCAGATCGCTGAAGAGGGCGCGGACCGAGGCCGCCGTCATGCCTTCGTCGGCATCGTCGATCAGCGGATCGGCCGCGTGTTCATAGGGCGCAAAGAAGTCCGCGTATTCGCGGCTCAGATCGAGCAGCTGCTCCAGGAACGGCAGCACGGCGGCAAAATTGTTGGCCGGTCGCGCCCGCGTCCAGACGTCATACGACACGGACCCGAGCGCATTGAAGCTTTGGACGAAGGCCGAGGGAACCTTGACGGCTTTCTCGAAGTCGCGCCGCACGACACGAATCAG
>JBJMWH010000210.1:0-2844 GCA_045810245.1 Burkholderiales bacterium
GAAGCCGCAGATCACGCCGGACGGCAACGTCATCATGACCCTGGATGTGAACAAGGATCAGCCCGGCGCGACCACGCCCGCGGGCGTCCAGATCAACACCAAGCACGTCAAGACCGAGGTGCTGGTCGAGAACGGCGGCACCGTGGTCATCGGCGGCATCTACGAGCAGAACGACCGCACCGACGTCACCAAGGTGCCCCTGCTCGGCGACCTGCCGGTGCTCGGGTATCTGTTCCGCAGCACCGCCACCTCCAGCAACAAGACCGAGCTGCTGGTGTTCATCACGCCGCGCATCGTCAACGAGCGCCTGACCGTCCGCTGAGCCGTACTACCCGGCGCGCAGTCCGGCCAATTGTTCCTACAATGCCGGGGTGAAGCCGGGAAACATCTTCCTGGTCGGCCTGATGGGCGCCGGCAAGACTACGGTCGGACGCCTGCTGGCGCGGCGCCTCAAGCTGCGCTTTTTCGATTCCGACCATGAGATCGAGGAGCGCTGCGGCGTAAAGATCCCGCTTATTTTCGAGATCGAGGGCGAGGCCGGGTTTCGCGCCCGCGAGGAGCAGGTGATCGCCGAGCTCGCTGCGATGGAAGGCATCGTGCTCGCCACGGGCGGCGGCGCGGTGCTCAACGCGGACAGCCGCCGGCGCTTGTCCGCGAGGGGCATCGTGATCTATCTGAACGCCCGGCCGGAAGACCTGTACGAACGCGTGCGCCACGACCGCCATCGGCCGCTGCTCGCCAGCGCCGAGCCGCTCGCGCGGCTGCGCGCGCTGCACGCCGAGCGCGACGCGCTTTATCGCGGCGTCGCCGACCTGGTCGTCGACACCGGCGCCCAGAGCGTGCAGTTCCTGGTGCGCGAGCTCGTAGACCGGCTGGAGGAGCAATGGAAACGCTCGGCGTAGCGCTCGGCGAGCGCTCCTACCCGATTCACATCGGCCGCGGGCTGCTCGAACGGGCGGAGCTCTACCGGCCCTATCTCGGCGGCGGCAGCGCCGCGATCGTCACGAATGACGTCGTCGCACGGCTCTATCTGGAAAAAGTTTCCCGGGGTTTGAAGCAAGCTGGCGCGCGGGTCGTTCAGGTGTCGGTTCCGGACGGCGAACAGGCCAAGAGCTGGGAGGTGCTGGAAAGCGTCTTCGACGCCCTGCTCGCGGCGCGCTGCGGTCGCGACACGCTGCTCGTCGCCCTGGGCGGCGGGGTCGTGGGCGACCTCGCCGGGTTTGCCGCCGCCGTCTATCAGCGCGGCATGCCCTTCCTGCAGGTCCCGACCACGTTGCTTGCCCAGGTCGACTCGTCGGTCGGCGGCAAGACCGCCATCAATCATGCGCGCGGCAAGAACATGATCGGCGCCTTCCACCAGCCGCGCGCCGTGATTTCGGACGTCGCGACGCTCGATACGCTCCCCGACCGCGAGCTGCGCGCGGGACTCGCCGAAGTGGTCAAGCACGCCTTGGCCCTCGATCTGCCCTTCGTCGAATGGCTGGAAGCCAATATGCCGAAGCTCCTGCGACGCGACCGGGAATCGCTGGTCCAAGGGATCAAGCGCTGCTGCGAGCTCAAGGCCCGGATCGTCGCCGCCGACGAGCGCGAGTCGGGCGTGCGGGCGCTGCTCAACTTCGGGCATACCTTCGGCCACGCCATCGAGGCGGGGGCGGGATACGGTGCCTGGCTGCACGGCGAGGCGATCGCCGCCGGGATGGTCATGGCGGCCGAGTTGTCCTCTGGGTTGAAGCTGATCGGCAAAGCGGAACTGGGGAGGGTTCGCAACCTCATCCAGGCGGCGGGATTGCCGCTCGCCGGCCCCGGGATTGCGCCGGAACGCCTCATGGAGCTCATGCTGGGCGACAAGAAGGCGGCGCAGGGGAAGCTGCGCTTCGTAGTGCTCGAGGCGCTGGGCCGGGCGGCGGTGCGCGGCGGGGTCGACGACGAGCGCGTTCGCCAAGCCATTGTCGCTGCAGCGCAGTAATTGTATATTTGTCAGTTCCGCCATGAGCTTGCCGGCCCCCCAAGGTCTGTACCATCCCGCGAACGAGCACGACGCCTGCGGCGTGGGCTTCGTTGCCAATATCAAGGGCAAGAAGTCGCACACCATCGTCGAGCAGGGTCTGACGGTGCTGCGCAACCTGACGCATCGCGGCGCCGTGGGCTACGACCCGAAGCTCTCCGACGGTGCCGGCCTGCTGATCCAGATCCCGCACCGCTTCTTCCGCGACGAGATGGCGAAGCAGGGCGTGAAGCTGCCGCCCGCGGGGCAGTACGGGGTCGGCATGGTGTTTCTGCCGCGCGACCCCGCCTCCCGCATCGCCTGCGAGTACGAGATCGAGCGGGCCATCAAGGACGAAGGCCAGGTGCTGCTCGGCTGGCGCGACGTGCCGGTCGACAACAGCGACCTCGCGGACGCGGCGAAGAAGCTGGAACCCGTCATCCGCCAGGTGTTCATCGGCCGCGGCCGCGGCGTCACGGTCACCGACGCGCTGGAGCGCAAGCTCTACATCATCCGCAAGAGCTCGGGCCACGCGATCCAGGCACTGAAGCTGCAGCACGCGAAGGCCTTCTACGTGCCCTCCATGTCGGCGCGCACCCTCTGCTACAAGGGCATGCTGCTCGCCTACCAGGTCGGCGAGTACTACCTCGAGCTGAAGGACGCGCGCGTCGAGTCGGCCCTCGCGCTGGTGCACCCGCGCTTCTCCACCAACACTTTTCCGTCGTGGGACCTCGCGCACCCGGTCCGCATGATCTGCCATAACGGCGAGATCAATACCCTGCGCGGCAACGTCAACTGGATCCGGGCGCGCCAAGGTGCCATAGCGTCGCCGATTCTCGGGGGCGACCTGGCCAAGATCT
>JBJMWH010000211.1:0-4469 GCA_045810245.1 Burkholderiales bacterium
CGTGCGCCGCCGCGCGGCCGACCGCCGGCCGTTCCTGCTGAGCCTGCACTACACGGCGCCGCATTGGCCGTGGGAGACGCGCGAGGACGCGGCGCTGGCCGCCGCCCTGACGGGGAACATCGCCCACCTCGACGGCGGCTCGGTGAAGACCTACCTCGCCATGATCCACCACATGGACGAGGGCATCGGCCAGGTGCTCGCCGCCCTCGAGCGCGCCGGCATCGCCGAGCGAACGCTGGTGGTGTTCACGAGCGACAACGGCGGCGAGCGCTTCTCCGACAACTGGCCGCTGGTCGGCGGCAAGATGGACCTGCTGGAGGGCGGCATCCGCGTCCCCTATATCGCGCGCTGGCCCGGGCGCGTGCCCCAGGGCAGGACCACCGCCCGGCTCGCGATCACGATGGATTGGACCGCGACGTTCCTGAATGCCGCCGGGGTCGACCCTCGCCCGGACTATCCGCTGGACGGCATCGATCTCCTCAGGGAGGAAAAACCGAGGAATCTCTACTGGCGGATGAAATTCCGCGAGCAGAAGGCGGTGCGCTCGGCGAACTGGAAATACCTCTCGATCGAGGGCAACGAGTTCCTGTACGACCTGGCGCGCGATCCGCGCGAGCGCGCGAACATGAAGCGGCGCGAGCCGGCGGTGTTCGAGAAGCTGAAGCTCGACTACGCGAAGTGGGAGCAGGGGATTCCCGCGATTCCCCCGGACGCGAACGTGTCCCTCGTGTACGGTCCGGCGGAAATGGCGAAACCCTCCTAGCCCTCAGAAGTCGACCATGCCGGCAGCACCCAAGAGCAAGATCCCGGCGTGCGCCGCGGAGTCGGCGCGCACCGGGCTCGGTGTCGAGGCCATCAAGCGCGGCTTCATCGACAATCTCTTCTGCACCCAGGCGCGCTTCCCCGCGGTCGCGACGAAGAACGACTACTACCAGGCGCTTGCCTATACGGTGCGCGACCGGCTCCTCGCGCGCTGGATCAAGACCTCGGAAACCTACAAGAACCGGGCGTCGCGCACCGTATGCTATCTGTCGGCCGAGTTCCTGCTCGGTCCGCACCTCGGCGCCAATCTCCTGAACCTCGGTATTACCGAGACCGTCTGGCAGGCGATGGGCGAGCTGGGATTGGACCTCGACGAGCTGCTCGAGCAGGAGGAGGAGCCGGGACTCGGCAACGGAGGCCTCGGACGGCTCGCGGCGTGCTACATGGAATCGCTCGCAACGCTGCAGGTCTCCGCGATCGGCTACGGCATCCGCTACGAGTTCGGCATCTTTGACCAGCGCATCGAGAACGGCTGGCAGGTCGAGATCACCGACAAGTGGCTGCGCTACGGCAACCCGTGGGAAATCGCGCGGCCGGAGATCGCGTTCGACGTCAAGCTTGGCGGCCGCACCGAGCATTACACCGACTCGAACGGGCACGATCGCGTGCGCTGGATTCCCGGCCGCGTCGTGCGCGGCGTCGCCTACGACACGCCGATCCTCGGATTTCGCGTCGGCAACGCGAATCTGCTGCGGCTGTGGAGCGCGCAGGCGGTGGAGTCGTTCGATTTCCAGGCGTTCAACGTCGGCGATTACTACGGCGCGGTCGAGCACAAGGTCGACTCGGAGAACCTGACCAAGGTGCTGTATCCGAACGACGAACCGGCTGCCGGCAAGCGCCTGCGCCTGGAGCAACAGTACTTCTTCGTATCGTGCGCGCTGCAGGACATGATGCGCATCCATCTGCAGGGCGCGAGCGGCTTCGCCGGCTTTGCCGAGCGCTACGTCGCACAGCTGAACGACACGCATCCCGCGATCGCCGTCGCCGAGCTCATGCGCCTGTGTATCGACGAGTACGGCATGGACTGGGACAGCGCGTGGGCCGACACGAAGCGCGTGTTCGCGTACACCAACCACACGCTGCTGCCGGAAGCGCTCGAGAAATGGCCGGTGGCGCTGTTCGCACAGGTGCTGCCGCGCCATCTCGAGATCGTGTACGAAATCAACCGGCGTTTTCTCGACGAGGTACGGGGCCGTTTCCCCGGCGACGACGCGAAGCTGCAGCGGCTCTCGCTCATCGACGAGCGCGGCGAGCGCTACGTGCGCATGGCGAACCTCGCGTGCGTCGGCAGCCGGGCAGTCAACGGCGTCGCGGCGCTGCACAGCGAGCTGCTGAAGCAAACGGTGCTGCGGGACTTCCATGAGCTTGCGCCGGAGAAGTTCACGAACGTCACGAACGGCGTGACGCCGCGGCGCTTTCTCATGCTGTCGAATCCGGGTCTAGCGGAGCTCGCCACGCAGCGGCTCGGCGACGCGTGGACGCGTGATCACGGCGCATTGCGGGCGCTCGAACCGCTCGCGCAGGACGCCGGCTTCCGTGAAGACTGGCGGCGCATGAGGCGCGCGGCCAAGACACGGCTCGCCGGGGTGATCCGGCACGCCACCGGCATCGCTGTCGACGTCGATTCGATGTTCGATGTGCAGGTGAAGCGCATCCACGAGTACAAGCGCCAGCACCTGAACATCCTGCACGTGATCGGCCTCTACCAGCGCATGAAGCGGAACCGTAGCGCCGCGGTCGTACCCCGCAGCGTCATCTTCGGCGGCAAGGCGGCCCCCGGCTATTACATGGCCAAGCTGATCATCCGGCTGATCAACGGCGTCGCCGAAGTGGTGAACAACGACACCCAGCTCAACGATCGCCTGCGCGTCGTGTTCATTCCCAACTTCAACGTCAGGCTCGGCCACGACGTCTACCCGGCGGCCGATCTCTCCGAGCAGATCTCGACCGCCGGCAAGGAAGCCTCGGGCACCGGGAACATGAAATTCGCGATGAACGGCGCGCTGACCATCGGCACGCTCGACGGCGCCAACGTCGAGATCCGCGAAGAAGCGGGCGCCGACAACTTCTTTCTGTTCGGGCTCACCGTCGATCAGGTCGAGCGCTTGAAGCGCGAGGGCTACCGGCCCGCGGAGTACTACGCGGCGCACGCCGGCCTGCGCGCGGCGGTGGATCTCGTGCGAGACGGCGTGTTTTCGAACGGCGATCGCGAGCTTTTCCGCCCCCTCGTGGACCATCTCATGGGGCACGACGAATACATGGTGTTCGCCGACTATGCGTCGTACGAGGAATGCCAGGCGCGCGTGGACGCCGCATGGCGCGAGCGCGATCGCTGGACTCGCATGTCGATCCTGAACGCCGTGCGGATGGGCAAGTTCTCGTCGGACCGCGCGATCCGGGAGTACATGCGCGAGATCTGGAACGTCGAGCCGCTCCCGGTCCCGATCGACGATTAACCTGGGCGGACCCTAACGCGCGAGCTTCGCGATGGCCTTCTCGTAGTACCGGTTTTCCAGCCGCATCCTGAGCAGGGCGAGCTTGCGCACCGCCTTTGCCCTCGCGGCCGCATCCTCGCCTTCCCGGTTGACGAGATCCTCGAGCTGCGCGATCTCGGTGAGCGACTCGACCTCGGGCGGGACGTAGCCCGCGTTCTTGAGGATGCGGTAGGCGGCGCGCAGATCCTCCGGCACCAGCGCATCGTCGTCGAGCGCGAGCGGCCGGCCCTCGCCGGGAAGGTTGGCGAGCTCGCCGCGCGCTAGTGCTTCGGCGATCTTGCGTTCCGCAATCAGGTGAAACATCCCGCTAGTATCCCACCGCGGCGCCGTCGCTGCGCGGGTCAGCGCCGCCGGCCAGGACCCCGCTCTCGCCGTCGATGGTGATGCCGTTGGCGTGGCCAGCGAGCTCGTTCCAGTCGCCCCAGCGGTCCAGCGGATGACCGCGGCGCGCGAGCTCGTCGATGGTCGCCTGCGGATAGCGCGCCTCGATGTGCAGCGTGTCGCGTGCCTCGCCCAGCGCGAAACGCCCAGAGAGCCAGCGCGGCAGGGCGAGCGCCTGCTGGACGTCCTGGCCGAAGTCGATCATCGCGACGTAGGTCTGCACGTGGATCTGCGGCTGGCCGTCGGCCCCCATGCAACCGACCAGCGCCCACAGCTTTTCGTTCTTGAATGCGAGCGAGGCGATCAACGTATGCAGCGGGACCTTGCCGGGCTCGAGGCGATTGGGATGTGCAGGGTCGAGCGAGAAGTACGCGCTGCGGTTCTGCATGACCACGCCGGCCTCGCCCGCAGTGACGCAGGCGCCGAATATGCCGTAAAGGCTGAAGATCAGCGAGGCCGCATTGCCCTTCCCGTCCACCGCCGCGACGTACACCGTGTCGCCGGCGAGGCTGCCCTCGGAGGCGACCTTGTCCCACGGCAGCGCGTGCGCCGGGTCGATCAACGCGCGGCGGGAATCGGCATAGGCTTTGGATACGAGGCGCTCGATCGGCACCGCTGCGAGCCGCGGATCGGCAAGCCAGCGGTCCCGATCGTAGTAGGCGATCTGCTTGGCCTGCACCAGTAGGTGGACGTGGTCGGGACCGAGAAATTCCCGCTTCGCGAGCTCGAGCGGCTCGAGCAGGTTGAGCATCTCGAGGACGGTGAACCCCT
>JBJMWH010000212.1:0-5127 GCA_045810245.1 Burkholderiales bacterium
GCCATCAGCAGCCACCAATGCGCGCTCACCTCGCGCCCTACCACCGGGGTGAAATAGAGCCCGAGCGCGGTTCCGATGATGATCTGTCCGAGCGCACGCGCCGCGGGCGGGCTGCGCAGCCGGGCGCCGGCAAAATTGCACGCCGCCATCGCGAGGAGCGGGCCGATCATCCACGGCAGCGGCATTCTCAGCCCTGCGAACGCCGCGCCGACGGCCGCGCATAGCAGGAGCGCGAGGGCGGGATTTACCCAGCTGTCGCGCGCCGCTCTCACTTACCGATGCAGAAGCGGCCGAAGATCTCGCCGAGCAGGTCGTCCGAGGTGAATTCGCCGGTGATCGTGCCGAGCGCGCCATGGGCGAGGCGCAGTTCCTCGGCGAAGACCTCCCAGCGGTCGAGCTCGCGGCGCGCGGCGTCGATGTGCGCGCGCGCCTTTTCAAGCGCGCGCAGATGGCGCTCGCGCGCGAGAAACCCCGACTCGCCGGTGGCCGACCAACCGGCCGCGGCGAGGATGGCGGCGCGCAGCTCCTCGAGGCCCTGTCCGGTCTTCGCCGAAACCGCGAGCGCGCCCTGCGGGCGCTCGAAGCGCGGCGCGAGGTCGAGCTTGTTATAGACCAAGATTCGTTCGGCCTGAGTTGCGATCGGAGGCGGGGAGGACGACGGTCCGCCCGCTTCCTCCACGACGAGGACGAGATCGGCCTGCGCGAGCTCGCGCCGCGCGCGCTCGACGCCGAGTTGCTCGAGCTCATCCACCGACTCGCGCAGTCCGGCGGTATCGACCAGCGTGAGCGGCACGCCCTCGATGTGGATCGGCTCGCGCAGCGCGTCGCGCGTCGTGCCGGCGATCGGCGTGACGATCGCGCGCTCTTCGCCGGCGAGGCGGTTGAGCAGGCTCGACTTGCCGACGTTGGGACGCCCCGCCAGCACGACGTGGATGCCGCTGCGCAAGAGGCTGCCCTCGCGGCTCTTGGCGAGCAGCGCGTCGAGGGCCGCTGCGATCGCCTGCAGGCGCGACGCGGCGTCGCAACGGTGCACCGAGTCGAGCTCTTCCTCGGGAAAATCGAGCATTGCCTCCGTCAGCGCCCGCAGCTCGACCAGCTGCGAGGCGAAGGCGTGGATTGCCGCCGAAAATTCTCCGCTGAGGGAGCGCAGTGCGGCGCGTGCTGCCTGCTCGCTCGACGCTTCGATCAGGTCCGCCACCGCCTCCGCCTGCGCCAGGTCGAGCTTGCCCTCGAGGAACGCGCGCCGCGTGAACTCTCCGGGCTCGGCGAGCCGCGCGCCCGAGTCGAGACAGGCGCGCAGCAGGAGCTGCATCACGACCGGACCGCCGTGGCCGTGCAGCTCGAGCACCTCTTCTCCGGTGTAGGAATGCGGCGCGGGAAAGTACAGCGCAAGTCCCTCGTCGATCGGCGCTCCGCGGGTATCCCGGAAGCGGGCGCGCTGCGCCTGCCTCGGCAACGGCAGCGAGCCGACGATCACCTTCGAGATCGCCGGGGCTGAAGGACCGGAGACGCGCACGATCCCGATTCCGCCGCGGCCTGCAGCGGTCGCGATGGCCGCGATGGTGTCGCGGCTTACTTCACCGCTTGCCACGGGCAGGTTTGTCGCGGTCGAACATGCGCTGGATCTGCCACTGCTGGAGGATCGAAAGGATGTTGTTCACCAGCCAGTACAGCACCAGGCCGGCCGGAAAGAAGAAGAAGAAGATGCTGAAGACGAACGGCATGTACTTCATGACCTGGGCCTGGACCGGATCGGGCGGCACCGGGTTCAACCTGGTCTGCAGCACCATGGTCCCGGTCATGAGGATCGGCAGAACGTAGTAGGGGTCGAGCGCCGCAAGGTCGTGGATCCAGAGAACGAAGGGTGCATGCCGCAGCTCGATCGCGGCAAGCAGCACCCAGTACAACGCGATGAAGACGGGAATCTGCACCAGGATCGGGAAGCAGCCGCCGAGGGGGTTGATCTTCTCGGTCTTGTAGAGCTCCATCATCGCCTGGTTCATCTTCTGCCGGTCGTGCCCATACTGCTCGCGCAACTTGGTGAGGCGCGGCGTGACCAGCTTCATCTTCGCCATCGACTTGTAGCTGGCGGCGGAGAGCGGGAAGAACACCAGCTTGACCGTTACCGTGAGAAGAATGATCGCGACGCCCCAGTTTCCGCTGAGGGCGTGGTACTTCTCCAGCAGCCAGAAGAGGGGCCAGGCAATGATGGCGAGAAACCCGTAGTCGACCACCAGGTCGAGCCCGGGAGCCGCTGTGCGCAGGCGCTGCTGCTCCTGCGGTCCGGCGTAGAGCGGCGCCGAGACCCGCACTAGTGCGCCCGGCGCAACGCTGGCGGGAATCATCAACCTGCCGGCGTAGGTGCCGTCGGGGCGCTTCTCGGTCACGTAATCGCGCGGCGTGCCATCGGCAGGCAGCCAGGCCGACACGAAGTAGTGCTGCACGAAGGCGAGCCAGCCGTTGTCGGCCTGCTTCACGTGGTCGGATTTGCCCTTGTCGAGATCCGAGAGGTGAATCTTCTGGTACTTGTGCTCGTTCGTATAGGCGCCGAAGCCGATGAAGCTCTGCGCGCCGAAGGTCGACGCTACGCTGTTGGTGGGGACATCGGGCTTGCCGTCGTGGGTCAGCTGAAAGTAGGAGTAGGTCGAAACCGCCGCAGCTCCGCCGTTCTTCAGCTCGAGCGCCACGTCGATCACGTAGCTATCGCGCTTGAAGGTGTAGATCTTGGTGACCTCCAGGCCGTCCTTGCCGGCAGCGGAGAGCCGCAGCTCGACGGCGTCCCGGCCTGGCGTCAGCGCTCGCTCGCCCGGTTGCTCACGCCACAGCGTCCTGTGGTTGGGCCCGGCGTCACCGGTGAGCCCGCTTTGGGCTTCGTAGTGGTGCTCCGGCCCCAGGAGCACGAAAGGCTTGGTCGGATCCTGCGAATCCTTGTGGTGGAGAAGCTCGACGCGCCTCAGCGTGCCGCCGAGGGTGTCGATCTCGGCGACCAAGAGATCGGTCGTCACGCGAACCGTCTCGCCCTTCGCAGTGGGCTCCGCACCGAGAACGCTCCCCGTTGCGGGTGCGCCGGGTGCAGCCGGCTTGCCCGCGGCCTCTGGGGCGGCGGGCTTTGCGGGAGCGGGCACACCCTGCGCAGCGGGCGCGGGCGGCGCCGGCTTGGGGCGTCCTTGCTTGTCCCACGCCTCCCACAGCATCAGCAGCGAAAAGCTGAAGATGAAAAGCAGGATCAGTCTTTGAGTATCGATCTTCACGTCACGGCACCGGGTCGTAGCCGCCGCGATGCCAGGGGCCGCAGCGGCAAACGCGCCAGGCGCTCAGCAACCCTCCGCGCCACGCGCCGTGGCGGGAGAGCGCCTCGTGCGCATAGTCGGAGCAGCTCGGATGAAAGCGACAGGATTGCGGCAGAAGCGGCCGCAGGCACCATTGGTAGGCGCGCACCGCCCCGACCAGAAGGCGTGCGCTCATGCAGCGCTCAGCGTGGCGAGGATGCCGCGCAGGCGCCCGATCATCCGCGGCGAGGCCTTGACCCCGTAGGGCGGCCGCACCAGCAGGTCGATCGCGCCGAGGCGGCCTTGCTCAAGGCGAAACGCCTCGCGAATGCACCGCTTGATGCGGTTCCGCTCGCTCGCCCGCGCGCCATGTCTGCGGGTCACCAGCAGCCCGAGTCGCGGCCCGCCCGCATCGCGACTTTCCACATAGAAGAGGTAACCCGCCACTTTTTTTTGCCTGCCATCGCGCAGCAGGCGTTCGAATTGCGTTTTTTGCGTGAGGCGCCGGCCCGCGCCGAGCCCGAAGCGCTTGTTGCCCGCGGCTAGAGCCCGAGCCGCCGGCGACCGCGCGCACGACGGTTGCGCAGCACCGCGCGCCCGCCGCGGGTGCCGCTGCGCACCAGGAAGCCGTGGCGCCGTGCACGCCGTGTCTTGGAAGGTTGGTACGTCCGCTTGGTCGCCATCGGCAGTCCGAAAAAGGGCGGTATTAGAGCGCGCGCTCCGATGCGTTGTCAAATGTGCGTTCCAGCAGGTCTTCGGTGTGTCGACGCGCTGCGGCGCTGTGGATAACCGTGTGGCAAGAAGGTAAAATTCGCTTCTCGACTAGGCGAATCACCTAGGGCCTACCAACCGGGCCAATTACAAGATGCACAACCTCTGGGATGCCTGCCTGCGTCGGCTCGAGCAGGAACTCCCCGCGCAACAATTCAACACCTGGATTCGGCCGCTTGCGCCGGAAGCCGACGCCGCGAACGACATCCTGGTGCTCGCCGCGCCCAATCGCTTCGTGCTCGAGCTCGTGCGCGAGCGCTTTGCCGCGCGCATCGAGCGGCTCGCCACCGAAGCGAGCGGCCGCGAGCTCGGCCTGAGGCTCGTGCTTGCGCGCACCCCCGAGATGCTGCCGCGCGCGCCTCAGGCGCCTGCGCGCGCTGGCGTAGAAGCCGCTCCCGCACCCGAAAGGGGGCGGCTCAACCGCGGCTTCACCTTCGACAGTTTTGTGACCGGCAAGGCGAACCAGCTCGCACGCGCGGCCGCCATCCAGGTCGCCGAGAACCCCGGCATCTCGTACAACCCGCTGTTCATTTACGGGGGGGTGGGCCTGGGCAAGACCCACTTGGTGCAGGCGATCGGGAACCACCTCGCCGACGGTCGCCCGCAGGCGCGCATCCGCTACAGTCACGCCGAACAATATGTCACCGACGTAGTGCGCGCTTACCAGCAGAAGTCGTTCGACGAGTTCAAGCGTTATTACCACTCCCTCGACCTCCTGCTCATCGACGATATCCAGTTCTTCTCGAACAAGGGCCGCACGCAGGAGGAGTTCTTCTACGCCTTCAACGCCCTGGTCGAGGCCCACAAGCAGATCGTCATCACCTGCGACACTTACCCGAAGGAGATCGCCGGCATGGAGGAGCGCCTGATCTCGCGCTTCGGCTGGGGCCTTACCGTGGCGATCGAGCCGCCGGAGCTCGAGATGCGCGTCGCCATCGTGCTGAAGAAGGCGGAAGCCGACTCGATCGAGCTGTCCGAGGACATCGCCTTTTTCATCGCCAAGCACATCCGCTCCAACGTGCGCGAGCTCGAAGGCGCCCTGAAGAAGGTGCTCGCGTTCGCGCGCTTCACCGAGCGCGATCTGTCC
>JBJMWH010000213.1:0-4993 GCA_045810245.1 Burkholderiales bacterium
CGGCGAGCACGTGCACACGCACAACCTGTGGATGGGGCCCGAAGGGGGCGCCTTCGAGCGCGACTACGCGTTCGGCGCGGACGTGAAGCCGCAGCCGCCCCTGCGCGAGGCGACCTTCATGGGCATCAAGCGTCCGGACGGGCGCGTCGCCACGCGCAACTACATCGGCATCCTCACCAGCGTGAACTGCTCGGCGACGGTCGCACGGATGATCGCCGATCATTTCAGGAACCGCCTGGACGACTTTCCCAACGTCGACGGCGTGGTGGCACTGACGCACAAGACAGGCTGCGGCATGGCATCCGAAGGCGAAGGCATGGAGGTCCTGCGCCGCACCATGGCCGGCTATGCGCGCCATCCCAATTTCTTCGCCACCCAGGTCGTCGGGCTGGGCTGCGAGGCGAACCAGATCAACAATCTCCTGTCGACGCAGAGCCTCAAGCGCCACGAGCGGCTCCACGCCTACACCATCCAGGAAAAAGGCGGCACATCGAAAGCGGTGCGCGAGGGCATCGCCCGGATCCAGGCCCTGCTGCCCGAAGCGAACCGGGTCAGACGCGAGCCGCTTTCCGCGAGCCATCTGACGCTCGGCCTGCAGTGCGGCGGCTCCGACGGCTATTCGGGCATCAGCGCCAATCCGGCGCTCGGCGCGGCGGTCGATCTGCTGGTGCGCAATGGAGGAACCGCCATTCTTTCGGAGACGCCCGAGATCTACGGCGCCGAGCACCTGCTGACGCGCAGGGCGGTGACGAAGGAAGTCGGCGAGAGGCTCATCGCGCGCATCCGTTGGTGGGAAGACTACACCGCGCGCAACAAGATGGAGATGAACAACAATCCTTCGCCGGGCAACAAGGCCGGCGGGCTCACCACCATCCTCGAGAAATCGCTCGGCGCGGTGGCGAAGGGCGGCACCACCAACCTCGTCGATGTCTACGAGTACGCCCAGAGCGTCACGGCGAAAGGCTTCGTCTACATGGACACGCCCGGCTACGATCCGGTCTCCGCCACCGGCCAGGTCGCGGGCGGCGCCAACATGATCTGCTTCACCACCGGGCGCGGCTCGGCCTACGGCTGCAAGCCGGCGCCTTCGCTCAAGCTCGCGACCAACACGCCGCTCTTCGTCCACCAGGAAGAGGACATGGACTTCAATTGCGGCACGGTGATCGACGGCAGCGAGACGATCCAGGAGGCCGGTGCCCGCTTCTTCCAGCTCATCCTCGACACGGCGTCCGGGAAAAAGACCAAGAGCGAAGAATTCGGCTACGGCGAGGATGAGTTCGCGCCGTGGACCCTCGGCGCCACGATGTAGTGGAACAGCTCCAACGGCATCTGCCGGACATCGCGATCGCCGCCGCGCTCGCGTGGGGCAGCGGCCTTCGCGCCTACGCGGTGATCTTCGCCCTCGGCGTCGCCGGCGTCACCGGCTGGCTGGAGCTTCCCGAGCACCTCCGGCTGCTCCAGCATCCGATCGTGCTCGGCGCGAGCGGCCTCATGACCGCGGTCGAGTTCTTCGCCGACAAGCTGCCCTGGCTCGACAGTCTGTGGGACGCGGTGCATAGCTTCATCCGCATCCCTGCGGGCGCGGCGCTCGCCGCGGCGGTGTTCGGCGACTCCGACTCCGCCGTGACGCTTGCCGCGGGCATCCTCGGCGGCACGCTCAGCGCCGGCGTGCACTTCGCCAAGGCCGGCACGCGCGCCGCGATCAATACCTCGCCCGAGCCGTTCAGCAACTGGACCGCGTCGCTCGCCGAGGACGCGGCAGTGCCGCTGGCGCTGTGGCTCGCCTTTGCGCACCCGATTGCCTTTTTTCTCCTTCTCGCCCTGTTCATGGTGGCAGCGATCCTGCTGCTCCGTCTGATCTGGCGTGGGCTGCAGCGTCTCTTCGCATGAAACCACGCGTCCACCTCGACGCCGCGCTGGAGCGGCCGGGCGAGGTCTCGCTCGACGACGCGGCTGCGCACCATCTCGCGCGCGTGCTGCGGCTGCGTGAGGGCGATGCGCTCACCGTTTTCAATGGCCGCGGCGGCGAGTGGGACGCCCAGTTCATCGGCAGGCGGCGGGTGCGCCTGGTGGCCTTGGACGCCGTCGAGCGCGAGTCGCCCCTGCTGATCACCCTGGTCCAGGGCGTGTCGTCCGGGGATCGGATGGACTACACCGTGCAAAAGGCCGTCGAGCTTGGCGTGGCGGCCATCCAGCCTTTGCTCACGAAGAAAGGCGTGGTGCGCTTGGAGGGCAGCCGCGCGTCAGCCCGCGTCGAGCACTGGAAAAGAATTGCGATCGCGGCTTGCGAGCAATGCGGCCGCAACCGTGTTCCCGAGGTGCTGCCGCTCGTGGATTTCGACCAATATCGGCCGGAGGGCAGCGGGTCGCGTCTGCTCTTGTCCGCTCAAGGCATCTCGATCCGCCAAGTGAGAATGGAACGCGAGGCGACGATCGCCGCCGGGCCGGAAGCCGGCTTCGCGCCCGACGAGCAGGGTGCGCTGGAGCGCGCAGGATTCGTAAGAGCGAGCCTCGGGCCGCGCGTGCTGCGCACCGAGACCGCGGCGCTTGCCGCGCTCGCCGCCCTCAACGCGCTGCGGGGAGACTTCTAGCGAGAAGCTGCGCCATGGGCTGGTTGCCCTTGGCACGCGCGATCTCGAGCGCGGTTCTGCCGTTCGCGTCCTTCGCGCCGAGATTGACGCCGCGCCCCTCGACGAAAAGCTCGACCGCGAGCGCGTCGTCGCGTTCGACCGCGGCGAGGAACTCGTTCGGGTCGTGGTACTTGAGCCCCATCGCGGTCAGGTCCTTGCGCGCCTGCAGCGCACGCTCGGGCGAAGCCGTCACCGGCTTGCCGATCTGCTTGCGTGCCATCGAAACGGCATCCTGGCCGATCGACGCGACGCGCGAGCGGTACTCGACCGGCATGTCGGCCGTCGCTTCATCGAGCAGCCCGACCATCGCGCGGTTCGCCTCGGTGCTGCGCCCGGCGAGCACATCGTCGAAGGCCTTGTCGGGATCGTCGGATTGCGCGGTGCGCATGAGAATCTGGGTCAGGGTGAGCGCGTGGCCGAACACCTTCCAGCCTTCGTCGTTCTGGGCCGCTGCGGGCTTCGGCGCGGGCGCCGTCGTGCCGGGCGCCGGGGCGGTCGTTTCGGTGGTTCCAGCGCAGGCTGCGAGCAGTGGTAGCAACAGCGCTGCGCTAAGGACAGTTGCTCTCAGTTTCATCATGATGGGTCTCCAAGGACGCAAGGATAACGCGCGCCACCGGCCGGCGTTTACGCCTTACAATTTGTAGAAACTACAAAATGGCCACCCTGCAACATCCCGAGAGTTTCGTGCGCTGGTTCCGCCAGGTCGCGCCGTATCTGCACGCCTTCCGCGGCCGCACCTTCGTCGTGGCCTTCGGCGGCGAGATGTTCGCCGAGCGCGCGCGCTTCGCGAGCTTCATCCACGACGTCAGCATCCTGGCCGCGCTCGGCCTGCGGCTCGTGCTGGCGCATGGCGCCCGTCCGCAGATCGAGGCCGAGCTCAAGGCGCGCGGCATTCGGTCGCACTACGCGCACGGGCTGCGGATCACCGACGAGCGCGCGCTGCAGGCCGTCAAGGAAGCGACCGGCGTGCTGCGCGTCGAGATCGAGGCCCTGCTGTCGCAGGGGCTGCCGAACTCGCCGATGGCCGGCGCGCAACTCCGCGTCGCCTCGGGGAACTACATCACGGCGCGGCCCATCGGCGTGGTGAAAGGAACCGATTTCCTGTTCACCGGAGCAGTCCGCAAAGTCGACGCCGCCGGCATCGCGCGCCGACTCGACGCGGGCGAGGTGGCGCTCGTGCCTCCGCTCGGCTATTCGCCCACCGGCGAGGTGTTCAACCTGGCGTGGGAGGACGTCGCCGAGAGCGTCGCCGTGGCGCTACGGGCGGACAAGCTGCTCATGTACACCGACCGGCTGCCCGCCGACTCCAAGGGAGAAGTGATCGCCGAGCTGACCGCCCAGGAAGCGGAGTCGCTGCTTTCGAAAAAAACAGATCTGAGCCAGACAACCAAGCGCGCAATGGAGCACGCCGTTCGCGCGGTCAAGGCCGGCGTCGCCCGCGGCCACATCGTCACGCGCCGCGCCATCGGCTCGCTGCTGCTCGAGCTCTTCACGCACACCGGCGTCGGCACCATGATCACCGCGGCGACCGTGGAGAAGCTGCGCCCGGCGCGCATCGAGGACGTGCAGGGGATGCTCGCCTTGATCGAGCCGCTCGAGGCCGAAGGCACGCTCGTCAAGCGCAGCCGCGAGCTGCTCGAGGCCGAGATCGGCAACTTCCTCGTGGTCGAGCACGACGCGGTGATCGTCGGCTGCGCGGCGCTCTATCCGTTCAAGGAGGAAAAGAGCGCCGAGTTCGCCTGTCTCGCGGTCGCCGAAGGCTATCGCGACGCGGGTTATGGCGAGGACCTGCTCAGAGCCTGCGAGGAGCGCGCCCGGAGCCTTCGCATCCGGCGCCTTTTCGCCCTCACGACTCACGCCGCGCACTGGTTCCTCGAGCAGGGATTCCGCGCCGGCGACGTGGCCAAGCTGCCCTCGCGCCGCCAGGCGCTCTACAACTGGAAGCGCGGATCGAAGGTGTTCCTCAAACGCCTATAATTTCGCAATGGCAAGAACAGTGAAATGCGTCAAGCTGGGCCGCGAGGCCGACGGCCTCGACCACCCGCCCTATCCCGGTCCACTGGGAAAGCGGATCTGGGAGAGCGTCTCCAGGGAAGCCTGGGCGCAGTGGTTGAAGCAGCAGACCATGCTGGTGAACGAGAACCGGCTCAACCTCGCCGATCCCAAGGCGCGCAAGTACCTGATGGAGCAGACGGAGCGGCATTTCTTCGGCGAAGGCGCCGACACCGCCTCGGGTTACGTCCCGCCGCAGAAGTAAACCAGCTACTCCAGTAGCTCGCGCTCGACGTCCTCGATGCGAATGTGGCGTACGTCGCGGCCCTTCACCATGTAGACCACGTACTCGGCCATGTTCTTGGCATGGT
>JBJMWH010000214.1:0-3843 GCA_045810245.1 Burkholderiales bacterium
GTTCGTTCTCCAAAGGATTTCGACACGCCCTGGAATTCGCACACCAGCCTGCCGGAGCGCTGGCCTTCCGCGATCGCGAGGTTCACCTCGCCGGCGCGCGTTCGGCGCGCGGCGCGCTCGTCGCGCAGCCGCTCCAGGCCACGCAACCGGCCTTCGTTCCGCGTGCGCCGTGCCTCGACGCCCTTGCGGATCCAGGCTTCCTCCTGGGCCCAGAACTTGTCGAACTTGCGCCGCATCACGGCCTCGATCTCGAGCTGCCCCGCCTTCAGCGCTTCATAGCGCGAATAGTTTCCCGGGAAGGAGAACAGCCGGCCCCGGTCGAGCTCGAGAATGCGCGTCGCTACTCGGTCGAGGAAGGCCCGGTCGTGCGTGACTACGATCGCGGCAGGCTGCCTCAGCAGCAGCTCCTCGAGCCTCAGAATCCCGTCGATGTCGAGGTGGTTGGTGGGCTCGTCGAGGAGCAGAAGCTCGGGCTCGAGCGCGAACGCGGCTGCGAGCGCGGCGCGCTTCTTCTCGCCGCCCGACATGGCCGCCGGGTCGAGCTCGGCCTTCAGGCCGAAACGGTCGAGGAACTCGGCGAGCTTGTGCTTCCTCTGAATCGCGCCCCAGTCGGGGAGGGCGGGCTCCTGCTCCACCAGCGCGATCGACAGGCCGTCGCGCCGGCGCAGCTCGCCGTCGTCCAGCGTGGTTTTTCCGGCTACGACGCCGAGGAGCGAGGACTTGCCGGTGCCGTTGCGGCCGATGAGACCGATGCGCTCTCCGCTCTCCAGGGAGAACGAGGCGCCGTCGAGGAGCGGCAGCTCCCCGTACGCGAGGCTGCCTTCGAGCAGGGTCACCAATGGCATGCGAGGTCAAACACAGGGACAGACCCGGACAGACCCTATTTTTGCCTGTTTTTGACCCCAGAAGGCATGCGGGCCCGGCAGGTTTCCCTGCCGAGCCCGCGTCTTCTTTTAATTATTGCCCCCCTTCGGTACTTCCTCCCCTGCTAGTAGTTGAACTTCAGTCCCTGTCCGATGACGGTGAGCTCGACGAACGAGCTGCCGTTGTGGTTGTCGGGCGCGAAGGTCAGCGCGTAGCCGCCCACGTCGAAGCCTTTCATCGAGTCGAGCGCCTGGGTGAAGGCTTCGCGGGTCGGCTTCGGGCCGGCGCGCTTCAGCGCCTCGACCATGACCTTGGCGCCGATGTATGACTCGAGCGAGGTGAACGAGTAGTTCTTCGCGCCGGTCTGGAGCTCGATGTCATGCTGGTATTCCGAGACCACCGGCAGCGAGCGCTTGGTCGGCGGCGGCACGACGGTGGCCACGATGATGCCCTGGCCCGCCTGGCCGAGCTCCTTCGCGAGCGGGCTCGCGCCCGGGAAGGAGTTGCTCGCCATCGAGGCGCCCATGCCCGACTTCTGCGCGAGGCGGATGAAGTCGGCGGTGGCCTTGTACAGGGTGGTCAGGATGACGACGTCGGGCTGGCCGGCGGCGATCTGCTTGAGGCCGCTCTCGATGTCGGGCTTGGCGCGATCGGCGAAGGCCGCGACCGAGACCGGCTTCAGGTTGCGCTTGGCGAGCGCCCGCTCGACCGCCGTCAGGTTCTCGCGGCCGACCACGTCATCGTAGTACACGATCGAGAAGCGCTTCACCCCGAGCGGCTCGAAGTGGTCGACGATCTTGTCGAGCTCCTCGGCATAGCTGCCGCGCATGTTGTACACGTGCTTGTGGTACACGCGCATCGGGTCGGCGCCGGTGAAGGGCGCGAGGAACGGCACCTTGTGCTTTTCCACGAACGGCAGCGCCGGGCGCGACAGCGTCGCGCTGGCGTAGCCGAAGAGGGCGAACACGCCGTCTTCCTCGACCAGCTTCCTGGTGTTGGCTTCCGCCTTCGGCACCGTGTTGCCATCGTCCAAGGTGACGAGCTCGATCTTGCGGCCGTGCACGCCGCCAGCCTCGTTCACCCTGCGGAAGTAGGCAAGGGCGCCGTTGCGGATGTCGTTACCGAGCTCGGCGTTGGCGCCAGTGAGCGGCGTCGACTGCCCGATCAGGATGCGGCTCGCGTTGATGCCGGCGGGCTGGGCGTTCGCGCCGGCCATCGCGGTAGCGAACACCGCGGCCGCAGCGATTCGCTTCAGAGTGCGTTTTTCAAGGACGAGCATGGGGATGCCCCTTCTTGGATAGATTCGGTTGAGATGTCGTTTACGGGCGCTTAGCGATCGAGCGCCGTGCGCACTATCTGCGCCGGTATGTACTGCTCGAGGTCTTCGCGCGTCAGCGAGCCGACGCCGCTGTCCAGGCTCTCGCCGAGGACGCGGTCCGCGGGCATGAATTCCCAGGCGGTGTAGTCGGAGCCGAGGCTGCCGAGGCCGTTGTCGAGGCTCTCGCCGGGCAGGCGGCCTTGCGGCATGAATTCCCGCGCCGTGTAGCTCGCGTCGAGCTTGCCCAGCCCGCTGTCGAGCTTTTCACCGAGCACCCGGTCCGACGCCGCGAACGAAGACGGCAGGGCGCACATCGAAGCAACCAGCACCATCAACTTGAGCTTGTTCATTGCCGCCTCCCTTGCATGTTGGGGTACATCCAAGCTGAGGACGCCATGGTTGCAAGCGCGCGTTCGTCGGACAAGCGGAATGACAGGGCTTAACGCGGTGCCGATGTGAGGGAAGGTGTGCGAGCGGAACTGCTTCCGCATTTCGCGGCGCAGTCGCCAACTCTGTCACATGGATGGGCATGGACAGCGTGGCCTATAGTAGGGGCATGGCCAAGCTCGACGACCTCGTCGCCCAGGCGCGCAAAGCGCAGCAGGAGCGCGCCCGCTCCTACCGCGAGCAGGCGCTCAAGATCCTGCCGTGGATCTGCGGCCGCTGCGCACGCGAGTTCGGCCGCGAACGCCTGCGCGAGCTCACCGTGCACCACAGGGACGGCAACCACGACAACAATCCGCCCGACGGCAGCAACTGGGAACTGCTGTGCGTGTATTGCCACGAGAACGAGCACGCGCGCGTGGAGGATTCGAAGCTCGATAAGTCCGGACAATCGACCGAAGTGAAGCCGGCTACTCACCGCGCATTCGAGGGACTGGACAACCTGCTGAAAAAGAAGTGACCGCGCAGCGTGCAGGGTGGCATAGCCCTTGCTGCGATAGCCGGCCAGGAGAAACGACATGGAATCTGAATCGGAAAAGCCTTTACGCCTGTTTGTAAACCCGTTCGCGATCTGGACGCAGCTTGCGTTCAAGACCGCGGAGGCGATGTGGGCAACGGCGCATGCTGCCGCCCTGCGGGTGAACGCCCCGCGAGTGGCTGTTATCCCAACCGCGGATGCGCCGGCGGCGAAGCCGGCGCAGACCATGCTTGCGTCGACGCCGCGAAAGGCGCCGGTCCGGAAAGCATCGAAGGCGGCTCACTTCAAAGCGGCGCGGGCGAGGCTGCGCAGCAAGGCAAACGGGAAGCGCCGCAGCGGGCGCTAGGCCGTTAGTGATTCGTCTTTTCAAACGTCCAGAACGACTGAGTCGGGCGCGAGCGCGCTGCGCTCAGTAGGTCGACCACTCCCAGCCGCTCACGTACCACTGCTCCGGGGTCTTGGCGCCGTCCGGGGTCTTGGCGCCAAATACGACGTTCAGCGTGCCTTGCGAGGAGGCGGCGCCGGGCCATGCATAAGTCCACTGCAGGCTGCCACCGGCCGAACCGCCGTTCTTCAACGCGGTGCGTCGCGGCTTGCCGAGCAGCCCTTCCACGTCTTCCAAGGACATCCCTTGTTTCAGGTCGACCGACTTGCGCTCGGCCTGGGCGGCGCTGAGCGCTGCCGCGGGCCGCGCGCCCTGGGCAAGCGCGGGCGGGCTCCACGCGAGCGACGTCGGCAG
>JBJMWH010000215.1:0-3414 GCA_045810245.1 Burkholderiales bacterium
ACGCCTTCGATGCAATAGCGCTCGCCCCAAGGTCCCTTGGCGACCCCGATATCGAGATTGACCCGGCGCGCGCTTTCCCATCCGCGCACCATGTCCTCGAACGGCCGCTCGAGCAGGTCGAGCGTGCGCGCGATGTTGTTCGCGGTGCCCGAAGGAAGCAGCGTCATCGGAACACCGCGGCCGACCATGCGCCGGATGACGCGTCCCACGGTGCCGTCGCCGCCTGCCACGACGACCAGGTCAGCCGGCTTCTTGAGCGCGCGCTTCCAGCCGCGCTCCTTCGACGAGCGGTAGCGCACCTTGTGGCCGGCGCGGCTGAGGAGCTTCTCGAGCTTGAGCGCGTCCTTTTCGCCCGTGCTTCCCGCCCCCGGGTTGTGGATGAGGGTTACGCGCACGCTAATTGCTGTAGGTATGCATCATGCGCATCCTCATCACGAACGACGATGGCGTCTATAGCCCGGGCATAGCCGCTTTGGCGCAGGTAGCTTCCCGATTCGGGGAGGTGCGGATCGTGGCGCCCGACGTCGAGATGTCGTCGGCGAGCGCCTCCATCACCTCGGCCCGGCCTCTGACCTACAAGCGCACCCAGCTCCCCACGTCCGGGCTGGAGGCGTACCGAGTGAACGGCACGCCCGGCGATTGCGTCATGCTGGGCACCACGTTGTGGGAGAAGGTGGATGTCGTGCTCTCCGGAATCAACATCGGCACCAACCTCGGCAACGCCACCTGGCACTCCGGCACCCTCGCGGGTGCGAGGCAGGCGGCGCTTCTCGGCCTGCGCGGCATCGCGCTGAGTGCGCCCGCGACCGACCGTGAGCAGCCCAGCTTCGAGCTCCTCAAGCCGTGGGCGGCGAGCGTGCTGGAGATGCTGTTCGACGTTCCGGACCTGCCGCTAGTCAACGTCAATTTTCCCGCCAAGCCGCCGCGCGGCATGCTCTGGACCTGCCAGTCGATGCGACATTACGACGGCAAGGTCGTTCCCGCGAAGGATCCGATGGGGCGCCAGATCTACTGGTACACCGTGGTGCCGATCGAATCGACCGAAGAGGCCTCGGACCGCTGGGCGTTCGACCATGGCTACGTTTCGATCACGCCGCTGCGCCTCGATCTCACCGACCAGGAGACACTCGAACGCGTGCGCCAGCTCGAGGCCTGGAAAAAGCTGAAATTCGCGTAGGGTCCGGTGGTTCGAATCGGCATCTCGGGTTGGCGCTACGAGCCCTGGCGCGGGGTTTTTTATCCCGAGCGCTTGGCGCAGCGCCGCGAGCTCGAGTTTTGCGGACAGCATTTCTCCACGGTGGAAATCAACGGATCGTTCTATTCGCTGCAGCGGCCGGAATACTACGAGGCGTGGTACCGGGAAACGCCGCCGGGTTTCCTCTTCAGCGTGAAGGGTTCGCGCTACATCACGCACATGCTGCGACTCAAGAACATCGAAAAGCCGCTCGCCAACTTCTACGCTTCGGGCATTCTCAACCTGCGTGACAAGCTCGGCCCGTTTCTGTGGCAGTTCCCCGAGATGTTCCACTACAACCGCGAGCGGCTCGAAGGCTTTTTCGAGCTGTTACCCCGGGACACCGAAGAAGCACTGCGGCTTGCACGGCGGCGCGACGCGCGCATGACCGGGCGCTCGCGCCTGGCCATCGATGCCAGGCGTGCGCTGCGCCACGCCATCGAGATCCGGCACGAGAGCTTCATGAACGAAGAATTTGTCTCGCTGCTCAGGAAGCACGACATCGGCTTGGTGGTCGCCGACACCGCGGGCAAGTGGCCGAAGATGTTCCACGTGACCAGCGGCTTCGTCTACGTGCGCCTGCACGGCGACGTCAAGATCTACACCAGCGGCTATTCGAGCCGCGCGCTCGCCGCCTGGGCGCGGCGCATTCGCGACTGGGACGCGGATGGCCGGGATGTCTACGTCTATTTTGACAACGACGTCAAGGTCAGGGCGCCCTTCGACGCGCTCAACCTGATGGCGAAGCTCCGCCTTGAGTGGCGGCCTGCCGATCAAGCAGCACTCCGGCTGCATGCCGCGGGCGTGAAGGTGCCGCGGCTCAAATTCGCGTACGGCCCGCGCGTCACCGGCGGAAATCCGGCCTGGGAAAAGCTCGGCCGGCGCTAACGGCGATGGCTTCCCGAGACGATCCGGAATTCGTAGAGCCGGCACTCGAGCGCGCCGTTCCAGAGCGGCGTGCGGCGCGAAGCCTCGAGACGGATCAGCTTCGGTAGGCGCATGTCGGCGGTAAAAATGAAGCAGCGCCATCCGGCAAAGCGCTTTTTCAGCGCGTCGCCGAGCTTCGGGTAGAACACGGCCAGCTCGTCCGCGCTGCCGATGCGCTCGCCGTAGGGCGGATTGGCGACGAGCACACCCGCGCTCGCCGGCGCTGGGCGCTCGAGCACATCCGCCTGCTCGAGCTTCACCCAGCGCTCGACGCCCGCCGCGCCGAGGTTGCGGCGCGCCGCCTGGAGTGCCTCGGGGTCGGTGTCGCTGCCGTATAGCCGCGGCTCGACCGGCTGGAGCGTCCTCTCGTTCTTGATCCCCTGCCACAGCCCCGAATCGAACACGCTCAATTTTTCGAAGCCAAATGCCCGCTTCGCGCCCGGCGCGCGGCCGCGCGCCATCGCCGCCGCCTCCGAAAGCAGCGTGCCGCCGCCGCACATCGGATCGAGCAGCGTCTGGTCGAACTTCCAGCCCGAAAGCATGACGATGCCGGCTGCGAGGTTCTCGCGAATCGGCGCATCCGCGATGTCCATGCGCCATCCGCGCTTGAACAGCGCCTCGCCGGAGGTGTCCAGGTACAGGATTCCCTTTGCTTCTTCCAGGAAGGCATGAATGCGCACGTCCGGCGCCGCACGATCCACGTCGGGCCGGCTGCCGACCTGGTCGCGGAAGAGATCGCACACCGCGTCCTTCACTTTCAGCGTGGCGAACTCGAGGCTCTTCAGCGGGCTTTTTTGCGCCGTGACGTTGACCCTTATGCGCTTGTGCACCGAGAAGTATGTCGGCCACGCGACCGCCCGCGCCGCGTCGTACAGGTCCTTTTCGTTCCGGTAGGAGAACTCGCCCACGCGCCAAAGGATGCGCGAAGCGATGCGCGACCAGAGGTTCGCCCGGTAGCCGACCTTCCAGGTTCCGCTGAACGCGACCCCTCCGGGCGCTTGCGCCGGAGCTTCGGCGCCGAAAGACACAAGCTCCTGGAGGAGCAGCTCCTCCAGACCGCGCGGACAGCTCGCGAAAAACGACTCAGAACGGCTTGACGACAACCAGGATCACCGTGGCGAAGAGCACGAGCGTTGGCGCCTCGTTGAACCACCGGTACCAGACGTGCGTCCTGCGGTTGCGGTCGGCGGCGAAATCCTTGAGCAGCCGCCAGCACCAGAGGTGGTAGCCGACTAGGAGCGCGACCAGCGCGA
>JBJMWH010000216.1:0-3209 GCA_045810245.1 Burkholderiales bacterium
GGGCCGGCGGCGATGCGGAGGGGCACACGCGAGCTCGAGGAAGCGACCGGCATTCCGGTCGTCGGAATGGAAAGCCCGCGCGGGATCAACGACCCGAGCCTCGGCCGTCTGGCGGAGGTCCTCGCGCGCGCGGACCTCGTCCTCCTCCTCGGCAAACGCATCGATTTCACCTTGAAGTTCGGCAAAGCCTTTACACCCGGCTGCCGCGTCGTCGACATTCGAACGTTGAATGGTGTCTCTTTTGAAAAAAGCGAGTGGCTCGACGAGGTCCGCGCCGCGCTGCGCTACCGGCCGCCGGAATGGCGCACCGTTCAATCGAATCCGGAGGGGCCGATTCACCCGGTGACGCTTTGCCGCGAAGTGCAGAAGCTGCTCGACGCGCCGGATTCCGTAATGGTCTCCGATGGCGGCGAGTTCGGCCAATGGGCGCAGGCCTGCCTAGGCGCGCCGCGCCGGATCATCAACGGGCCGGCAGGCTCGATCGGCTCGGCGCTGCCCTTTGCCGCCGCGGCGAAGCTCGCCTATCCAGCGGCCTGCGTGGTCGCGATGCTGGGCGACGGCACGCTCGGCTTTCATCTCTCCGAGATCGACACCGCCGTGCGCCATGGGCTCGGCTACGTCGCGGTGATCGGCAACGATGCGACCTGGAACGCCGAGTACCAGATCCAGCTTCGCGCCTACGGAAGCGAGCGCGCCAAAGGCTGCGAGCTTCTGCCGACTCGCTACGGCGCCGTGGCGCAGGCGTTGGGCGCGCACGGCGAAGACGTCGACCGGCCCGGTGAGCTGCAGGCCGCGCTCCGGCGCGCGGCGGGGTCGGGTAAACCCGCTTGCGTCAACGTGATGATCGAGCGCCTCGCGGCGCCCAAGTACTGATTTACTGCCGAATACCCAGGACTTGCACGAGCCGGTCGTAGAGCTGGAACTGCTCGCGAACGAAGCGCTCGGTGTCGGCGGGAGAGCGGATGGCGGCGATGCCGCCGAGGCGCGCATTGCCCTGCTGCCAATCGGGATCGCGGGCGAGCTGCTGGAACACCGCGGTCCAGCGTTCGATCACCTCGCGCGGCAGGCCGGGCGGGCCCATCAGCGCGCTCCAGCCGACGATGGCGTTCATGCCGGGAAAGCCGGCCTCCGCGGCGCTCGGCAGGTCGGGAATCTCGGGTAGCCGCGCCGGCGTGACGAATAGCGCGCGCAGCGCGCCGGCCCGGACCTGCGGGATCACCGTCGGGGCGTTGTTGCACGCGAAATTGACCTGGCCGGCGAGCACCGCGGTGGTGACTTCGCCGCCGCCCTTGAAGTGGATGCCGACGGCGTGATCCTTGGTGAGGCCGGCGAGCGTCATGAAGTACTGCGACGCCATGTTCTGGCTGGTGCCGACGCCGGCGGTGGCGAAGTTGAGCTTGCCCGGATTGGCGCGGATCGCGTTCACCAGCTCGGCCGCGTTGCGGATCGGCGCGTCGCCCTTCACGAAGCAGATGTAGGGATTGAGCTCGATGAGCGACAGCATCGTGAACTCGTTCCATTTGTACTGCAGCTTCGATTCGAGCGCGGGCAGGATGGCGTGCGTGGCGATGCGCGCCACGAGCAGCGTGTAGCCGTCGGGCGCGGCGTTCTTCACCCACATGGTACCGATCGCGCCCGAGGCGCCGGCGCGGTTGACCGGGACGATCGGCTGGCTGTTGAGGTACTTCGAGGCATGCACCGCGACGTTGCGCCCCGATAGGTCCGAGTCGCCGCCGGCGGCGAACGGGATGATGAAGGTGATCGGCTTCGATGGGTAGCCCTGCGCGCCGGCCGCCGCGCTTGCGAGGACGAGCACGGCTGACAAGAGTGCTTTCACGATATCCTCCCTGAATGCATTATGAACCGGTCGCCGGACCCGGTGTGTGGTATGGCCGCGAGCTCGCCCGCCGCGACGACTGGATCCGGCCTTTCGCCCCGCACGAGCTCGACGAAATCGATGCCGCCGTGCGGATGTTCGTCCGCAAGGGAAACGGAGTCGAAACCCTGACTCCGGCGAGCTTCCCCTTGCCGCGCCTCGGCCCGTTCCTGCGAGAAGTCCTGCATGAATTGCTCGAGGGCCGCGGGTTCGTGTTGCTGCGCGGGCTGCCGGTCGAGCGGATGACGCGCGAGGAGCAGGCCATCGCGTATCTCGGCCTCGGTGCCTGGCTCGGCCGCTTCCGCTCTCAGAACGCGAAGGGCCATCTCCTCGGCCACGTGAAGGACCTCGGGCTCGACATCCGCGATCCGAACGTGCGCTATTACCAGACCAACCGCAAGCTCGAGTACCACACCGACTCGGTCGACGTGGTGGGTCTCCTTTGCCTGAACGCGGCGAAGGCGGGTGGCGAGAGCTATCTCGCGAGCTCGATGACGGTTTACAACGAAATCCTGAAGAAGAAGCCCGGCTTGCTGCCGGCGTTGTTCGAGCCGTTTCCGACCGACCGGCGCGGCGAGGTGCCCGAGGGCATGAAGCCCTGGTTCGACATCCCGGTGTTCCACCGCCACGCCGGGAAGCTCTCGTGCATCTACGTGCGCCAGTACATCGAGTCGGCCCAGAAGCACTTCCCCGAGGCCCGTCGACTGAGCGCGGATCAGCGTGCGGCCATGGACCTGGTCGACGAGATCTGCAACGACTCGGGCGTCCAGCTCTCGATGGACTTCCGCCCCGGCGACATCCAGCTCCTGCACAATCACCAGATCCTGCATTCGCGCGGCGACTTCGAGAACTGGCCCGAGCCCGAGCGCCATCGCCACCTGCTGCGCCTTTGGCTCGCGCCGCGCGAGGCGCGGCCGCTGCCGGAGGTGTTCGCGCCGCGCTACGGCGGCGTGCTTCCGGGGGAGCGCGGCGGGATCGTAGTGAAGGGAACGCGATTCACGGTTCCGCTCGAGGCCGAATAGTGGGAGTACACGCCATGAAAATAACCATGTGTCTCGTTGCGGTCATGACGCTCGGGCTCGGTTCGGCCGATGCCCAGGACATCTATCCGAGCCGCCAGATCCAGATCATCGTGCCGTTCGCTCCGGGAGGGGGGACCGACATCGTGTCCCGCACGGTGGCGGCCAGGATGACCGAGAGCTGGAAGGTGCCCGTGATCGTGGACAACCGTCCCGGCGGCAACACCATCATCGGCGCGCAGCTCGCCGCGCGCGCGGCGCCCGACGGCTACACGCTGTTCGTCGCCATCGATTCCACGCTGGCGATGAACCAG
>JBJMWH010000217.1:0-14365 GCA_045810245.1 Burkholderiales bacterium
TCCGTCCAAGTTCCAGAAGCTGGGCGGCCGCATCCCGCGCGGCGTGCTGATGGTCGGCTCGCCCGGCACCGGCAAGACGCTGCTCGCTCGCGCCATCGCGGGCGAGGCGAAAGTGCCGTTCTTCTCCATCTCGGGCTCCGACTTCGTCGAGATGTTCGTCGGCGTCGGCGCGGCGCGCGTGCGCGACATGTTCGAGCAGGCGAAGAAGAACGCCCCCTGCATCGTGTTCATCGACGAGATCGACGCGGTCGGCCGCCAGCGCGGCGCGGGCCTTGGCGGCGGCAACGACGAGCGCGAGCAGACGCTGAACCAGCTGCTCGTCGAGATGGACGGCTTCGAGGCGACGATGGGCGTGATCGTCATCGCCGCGACCAACCGGCCGGACGTACTGGATCCGGCACTGCTGCGCCCCGGCCGCTTCGACCGGCAGGTGGTGGTGCCGCTGCCGGATATCCGAGGGCGGGAAGAAATTCTGAAAGTCCACATGCGCAAGGTGCCGCTCGCGCCTGACGTGAAACCCGACATCATCGCGCGCGGCTGTCCCGGCTTTTCCGGCGCGGACCTCGCCAACCTGGTGAACGAAGCGGCCCTGTTTGCTGCGCGCGGCAACAAGCGCCTGGTCGAGATGGACGACTTCGAGCGCGCCAAGGACAAGATCATCATGGGCGCCGAGCGCCGCTCGATGGTCATGCCCGAGGAAGAGCGCAAGAACACGGCGTACCACGAGTCCGGCCACGCCATCGTCGCGCGCCTGCTGCCCAAGACCGACCCGGTGCACAAGGTGACGATCATCCCGCGCGGCCGCGCGCTCGGCGTGACGATGCAACTGCCAACCGAGGACCGCTACAGCCAGGATCGCGACCGGCTGCTCAGCATGATCGCGGTGCTGTTCGGCGGCCGGATCGCCGAAGAGCTGTTCATGCACCAGATGACCACCGGCGCCTCGAACGACTTCGAGCGCGCCACCGAAATCGCGCGCCGCATGGTCACGCAGTGGGGCATGTCCGACGAGCTCGGCACCATGGTCTACGGCGAGAACGAGGGCGAGATCTTCCTCGGCCGCTCGATCCAGACGCACAAGAACGTCTCGGAAGCGACCATGCAGAAGGTCGACGCCGAGATCCGTCGCATCATCGACCAGCAGTACCACGTCGCGCGCAAGCTCCTGGAGGACAACCGCGACAAGGTCGAGGCGATGACCAAGGCGCTGCTCGAGTGGGAGACGATCGACGCCGACCAGATCTCCGACATCATGGAAGGCAAGCCGCCGCGTCCGCCCAAGCCCTCCGGCAGCTCGCAGAAGCCCTCCAAGTCCGCGAGCGACGGTGGCGCGCAAGGCGAGACCGCGCCCGCCCCGACCGCATAGAGAAGAACGCCTCTGGTTTCCTGAGGTGCGGGCGCTTCAGGCTCGCGCTCGACAAGCCCCTCGTGATGGGCGTGGTGAACATCACGCCCGATTCCTTCTCAGACGGCGGTAGCTTCCTCGCTCCTGAAGCGGCCGTGTCGCATGCGCGGCAGCTGGCCGAGGCGGGGGCCGACATCCTCGATATCGGCGGCGAATCGAGCCGTCCCGGCGCGGCGCCGGTGTCCGACCAGCAGGAGCTCGACCGCGTGCTACCCGTCCTGGAGCGGATCGGCGATCTTTGCGTCTCGGTGGACACGCGCCGGCCCGCGGTGATGAAGGCGGCGCTCGCCGCGGGCGCTTCGATGATCAACGATATCCAGGCGCTGTCCGAGCCTTATGCGCTCGAGGCGGTGGCCGGCACGGGCTGCGCCGTGTGCCTGATGCACATGAAGGGCCAGCCCGCGACCATGCAGCGCGAGCCGCACTACGATGACGTCGTGGCCGAGGTGAAAATCTTTCTGCGCGAGGCGGTCAGAAAGGCGAGGTTCGCCGGCATCGGCGCGGACCGCATCGTCATCGACCCCGGGTTCGGGTTCGGCAAGACCGCGAGCCATAATCTGCAAATTCTCAGAAAGCTGGGAGAATTCCGCTCGCTGGAGGTACCGATTGTCGCGGGCCTGTCGCGCAAGTCGACGATTGGTCATCTGACGGGCCGGCCGGTCCACGAGCGCCTCGCCGGAAGCCTCGCCATGGCTTTGCTTGCGCTCGAGGGTGGCGCGAGAATACTGCGGGTGCACGACGTGAAGGAAACCAGGGACGTGATCGCCGTGTGGCAGGCATTCAATGAGTCGTAAATACTTCGGCACCGACGGGGTGCGCGGCACGGTGGGCTCCAGTCCGATGACGCCGGATTTCGTGCTGCGCCTGGGTTACGCGGGCGGCAAGGTGCTCTCGGGCCGGGTCAAGAACCCGGCCGTCCTGATCGGCAAGGACACGCGCATCTCGGGGTACATGCTGGAATCGGCGCTCGAGGCGGGCTTCTCCGCGGCAGGGGTCGACGTGCACATGTGCGGCCCGATCCCGACGCCGGCCGTCGCCTACCTCACGCGCGCGCTGCGGCTCTCGGCGGGCGTGGTGATCAGCGCCTCGCACAATCCCTATCCGGACAACGGCATCAAGATCTTCTCCGGCGACGGCTTCAAGCTCCCGGACGAGGCGGAGTCGCTGATCGAGGCCGAGATGGAGCAGCCGATGGCCTGCAACCATGCGGCGAAGCTCGGCAAGGTGTGGCGCGTCGACGACGCCGGCGGCCGCTACATCGAGTTCTGCAAGTCGACCTTCCCGACGCAGCTCGACCTCAGAGGCCTTCGGCTGGTCGTCGATTGCGCGCACGGCGCGGCGTACAACGTCGCGCCGCACGTATTCCACGAGCTCGGCGCCGACGTCACCAGCATCGGCGTCGAGCCCGACGGCCTCAACATCAACGATCAGACCGGCGCCACCGCGCCCGCCGCCCTCAGGCAGCAGGTACTGGACCTGCAGGCCGACCTCGGCATCGGCCTGGACGGCGACGCGGACCGCGTGGTGATCATCGACGCGAGCGGGCGGCTCTACGACGGCGACCAGCTGCTCTACGCCGTCGCGAGGCACCGCGCCGGTAAAGCCAAGGTGAGCGGCGTGGCCGGCACGCACATGACCAATCTCGCCTTCGAGAACGCGATGCAGCGGCTGGGGATCCCGTTCGGCCGCGCGGCGGTGGGCGATCGCTACGTGCTCGAGATGATGCGCGAGAACGGCTGGGAGCTCGGCGGCGAGAACTCGGGCCATATCATCTGCCTCGACAAGCACACCACCGGCGACGGCATCGTCTCGGCGCTCCAGGTGCTGCACGCCATGCGCGAGACGCGCGCCTCGCTCGCCGAGCTGACCGCCGACCTGGTGATGTTCCCGCAGGTGCTCGTGAACGTGAAGGTTCCGCGCGGCTTCGACTGGCGCCAGCACTCGGGCATCGGCAAGGCGCAGGCCGAGGCCGAGCGCGCCCTGAACGGCCGCGGGCGCGTGCTGCTGCGCCCTTCCGGCACCGAGCCGGTTCTGCGCGTCATGGTCGAGGGCGAGCCCAGGGAAGCGATCGAATCCGCCGCGCACAGCATCGCCGCCGCGGTGCGCTCGGCCGCGGGAGCGTAGGGCAACCTCGAGGTTGACCGTTGGATGTCAACTTCTGTCGGCATCGACGGCGAGCGTGACCTATTGCCAGTGCGTTTTTACCGCTCGCGGCTACTGTGACGGTCCATGCAAAAGGTCCACACCGTCTCGGGATTGAGGAACAGCGGCGAAGCCTACCGCCAGTTCCGCCCGACCGGCTTCGTCGCCGGCGCCCATAGGAGGGTCCTCGACCTCATGCGCCACAAGTTCTCCGGGGCCGTCATCGCCCTGATCGGCATCGCCGGCATTGCCGGCACCTTCATCACTTTCTGGCCGCGCTAGCCTAGTAGCGCACCAGCGGCCGCGCGTCGGACTCTGGCTGCAGGGTGACGTGGTCGATCGCGAACTTCTCGTGCAGGCAGCGCTGCAGCGCGCCCAGGATGCGATCCCATTCGAGCATGCTGCCGACCACCACGTGGGCGGAGAGCGCGGTGCGGCTGCCCGAGAGCGTCCACACATGCAGGTCGTGCACCGAGCTCACGCCTTCAACGCGAGCCATTTCGAGACCGATGGCGTCGACCGAAATGCCTTGGGGAACCCCTTCCATGAGCGCGTGGAGGCTTTCGCGAGTCAGGCGCAGCGCGGAGAGCGCGATCAGCAGGCCGATCGCGGCCGAGACCAGAGCGTCGATGGGGAGCCATCCTGAGAACGCGATCACAAGTCCGGCGACGAGCGCCGCCGCCGATCCGAGGGCGTCGCCGATCACGTGCAGCATCGCCGCCCGCGTATTGAGATCGTGGCGGTGGGGACTCAGCCGCCGCAGGATGATGAGGTTCATGACGAGTCCCGCCGCGGCGATGAGCGCTGCGGCGCCGCCCTTGACCGGCGATGGCGACTGCCACCGGGCGAGCGCCTCGTATCCGATGGCGACCGCGATGACCAGCATGGTGACGGCATTCAGCAGCGCGGCAAGCACCTCCGCGCGGCCGAGGCCATAGGAGTGGCGCGCCGAAGGCGGGCGCCGCGCCATCCACGCGGCCAGCGCGGCAAGTCCGAGCGCGGCGCCGTCGGTGAGCATATGGCCGGCGTCCGAAAGCAACGCGAGCGACCCGGTCCACCAGCCGCCTACGGCCTCGACAACTGCGAATGCGAGCGTCAGGAGCGCGGCGCTGTGCAGCGCGGGTGCGTGGCTGCCTGCCTGGTGGTGGTGACGATGATTATGGTGATGATGTTCAACCATGGCCCATCAGCCTCGTGAGCACGCTTTCGGCGGCGCGGTCGTCGCTGCCGCGCCAGGCGACGATCTGGTCGGGACGGATGAGCGCGAGATCGGCGCCGTAGAGCTCGCGCGCTTCATCGGTCCTCAGTTCGAACACCGTGAGAACAAGGCCGAGGCGCCGTGCGGCCTCCTGGAAGCCCCCGCCCTGCGCGTTGCCGAGCCGCAGCAGGGTCCACTCGAAGCCGAAGGCGTCGAACAGCGAGCGCCCATCGCTGAGCCATAGGTGCGGCGGCCGTCCGCCCGGGCACGCCGTCGGCACATAGACGTTGGGTCGGTCGGGCGGCGGGGTGCTGCCGTCCGCGACGATCGCGGGCGAGTGGTCGTAGCGGCCGCCCAACGTGATGCCCGGGATGTTGAACTCGGCCGCTCCGTGGCGCGCGAGGTACTCCCCGGCCTGCTTCCTCGCGAGCTCGCCTGTGCCGCCTTCGTCCTCGATTTCGCGGGGCGGCTCGATGCCGAGCGAATCGGCGAAGCCCTTCGCGTACGAGGTGTTGCGCACGGCGAGGGGACGGCGCTCGGCGTCATAGCTCTCGAGCAACCCCGGCGCTGCCTGGCCCTTCAGCACGGCGGCGAGCTTCCAGCCGAGATTCACCGCGTCCTCGACCGCGGTGTTGTACCCCAGGCCTCCGGTCGGGGTGAAAAGGTGCGCCGCGTCCCCGCCGATGAAGACGCGGCCGCCGCCGAAGCGCTCGGCCACCAGGGAATGGCCCGCCGTCCACGTGTCGCGCGCGAGCACCTCGACGGCGAGCGGCGCGCCGATCGACTGCCGCACCATCTCGGCCGCCGATTCGTCGGTCACGCGCGCTTCGTCCTCGTGCGGCTTCAGCTGAGTGTGAAAGGCGAACTCGTGCCGGCCGTCGACTGCCGGCATGAAGCAGCGGCGCTCGCGGTTGAAGCTCACGTTCATCCAGGCCGGCGCATGCGGAATCTCTCGGTAAAAGGCGGGGATGCGGCAATAGACAGCGTACATCCGCCCGCCCACGAAGTCGCGGCTCACGCCCGTCTCGCCGGCATAGCGAATGCCGAGCGCTTGGCGCGTGGGGCTCCTCGGCCCGTCGCCGCCGACGAGATAGTTCGCCCTCACCGTGTGCGGCGGGCCGCCGGCCGCCGGCTCGACACGGACCCGGACCCCGTTCTCGAGCGTTTCGAACCGGGTCATTCGCCATCCGTAGCGGACCGAGACCCCGGGAAGCCCTTCGGCGTGCCGCCGCAACACCGGCTCGATGAATTTCTGGTTGCAGCGGTGGGGCAGCTCGGCCGCGCTCCAAGACCCCGATAGCGTCTTCACGAGCTGCCGGGCATCCCGCGACGAGGGGAGAGAGAAGCGCGCGAGCTCGTGCCTCGCGAAGCGAGTGAAATAGGCGATGTCGGTCGGGAAGTCGGCCGGCATGCCGAGCGCGCGCACTTCTTCGGCGAAGCCGAGCCGCCGGTAGTGCTCCATGGTGCGCGCCTGCGTCGCGTTGGCCTGGACGTTGCGCGTGGTGCCCTGTTTGGGGTCCACCAGCAGCACCGGGACGCCGCGGCGGCCGAGCTCGTTGGCAAGCATCAGCCCGAACGGGCCGCCGCCGGCGATGAACACCGAGACCTGGGTGGGCAGCACGGCGGGATTCTAGGCCCAACCGCGCGGCGGGCCGTCCGATCGGAACGCCGATCCCGGCGCGCTATCAGCGCGCGCTCGGCGATCGGGCATTCCGCCGGATGGTCAGACCAGTGTAGCCGCCCGTTGTGACAGCGAGGTTTTCCCGGCTGCGCCGTTTTCCCTATTGCGCTTCATTCTCCGGAGGCTCGCGCCTCGCGCGGCGCCGCTCGGCGATCCTGCGCTGCGCGCGCGATGTCGTCGCGCACCACGAGATCGACCGCCAGCATGAAGACCCACTCTGGAACGGTGGCGCGGCCCGAAAGCCACAGTTCTAGAGCGTGCTGCTCAACGTTGAGGCGCTGCTGCAGCGCGGAGGAGCCGCCGGTGATGTCCGCCGCCCGGCGCAGCACGTTCATGCGGAGCTCGCGGTCCATGGCACGAGGGCGCGACGCAAGGTCCATGCCTAGTCATCGGAAGCGATGTTTCATTCCGATGACACGGGCGGTCATTCGCCGGTAATGGCGCGCCGCTAACCTGCGCGGCGCAGCAACCGACCAAGAACTCCTCACACATCACGAAGGGACATCGCTTATGTCGCAGCACGCACGCAAGCTTGCACTGGCATCCATGCTCGGCCTGGCCCTCGCCCGGCACGCGGTGGCGGACGCGGATTTCGAAGGATTGCGGGATTTCGGACTGTTCCGCGACCATTTTCTGAAGCAGCACTCGGGAAAGCTCTTCGGCGTGGACGACCCGCTCGCCGCGTCGTCCGGCGAAAGCATCAGCGCGACGGTGGCGAACGCCGATCCGACCCGGCTGGTCACGCTCGCGCGGGGCCTGCATGCGCGGGTGGTGAGCGCGGCACCGAACCTCGGCGCGAACATCGACATGATGGCGCTGTGGCCCGACGACCGTAACCCGACGCATCTCATTGCGTGCAACGAGGCGGGAATCGCCAATCCCGGCGTGCAGCGCATTCGGCTCTCGGACGGCCTGGCCGAGACGATCCTCACCGGGACGAGCTCGTGCGATCCCGCGCACCGCACGCCCTGGGGCACGATCATCGTGGGCGAAGAGCTCACCGACGGCAACCTGATCGAGATCATCAATCCGCTCGAGACCACCAACGTCTCCTTCAACCGCGTGACCGGCACCGCCACGGGGGGCACCGGCGCGGCGAACGTCGTCACGCGGCCCGCGGTCGGGCGCCTCGCGTTCGAGGGCATCGCGCTCTATCCGAACGGCGTGATGTACTACGGCGACGAGAACCGCCCGCTGAACGGCACCGCTGGCGGCGCCTACTTCAAGTTCATCCCCGCACGGCCCTGGAGCGGCGGCACGCCGATCGCGAGTCTCGCTGACTCGCCGCTCGCCTCCGGCAGCGTGTTCGGCCTGCGCCTGGGCAAGCGCGCCGGCAATACCGATTATGGGCAGGGCTCAAACACCGGTCTGGGCGCGTGGATCCCGATTCCGAGCGCCGGCGTGCCGGCGACGCGGCTGCGCACGGAGGCGGCGAACAACAAGCTCACCGGCTACTACCGGCCCGAAGACATCGACATCGACCTGAAAGCGCTGGCCAAAGCCAACGTGCGCTTCTGCGGCGTAAACACCGGCAACGAAAGCGAGAACCGCAACTGGGGCGAGGTCGTATGCTTCACCGACGGCACGCTCGATCAGGCGCTCGCCAACGCTGCCGTGCCGGAAGCGCAGCTCTTCGTCGTCGGCACGCCCGAGCAGGCGATGATGGACAACGTTGCCTACCAGCCGGGCCGCGGCAACTGGATCTTCCACGAGGACGGCGACGGCCCGGAGGTGGGCCGCAACAACGACCTGTGGTCCTGCCTCGAGGACGGCGCGGACGAGGACAAGCTCTCCGACGGCTGCGTGCGGATCGGCACGCTGAATGACCTCACCGCGGAATGGACCGGCGGCGTCTTCGACGCCTCGGGCCGGCGCTTCTTCGTCAGCATCCAGCACAACGTCACCGGCCACGGCGTGATCCTGGAGATCACCGGATGGCAGCCGGCGGACGAACGCGATGACGACGATCGCAGCGCTCGGCGCTAGAGCGGTTTTCGCGTGATACTGCGGGGGCACGGGGCCGAGCTTCTGCCCCTTTTCTTCATTTCCGAAACAAAAAGGGGAGGAACACATGACGGTCCGACGCATGGTGAAGCGTTTACTCGCCGCGATGGCGCTGGCGTGCATGATCGCCACGCCGGTGCAGGCACGCGACGGTGACGATCGGGACGCGAAGGAAAGCCGGCCGCTGGTCATCGGCCACCGCGGCGCGCACGGCTATCTGCCGGCGCACACTCTGGAGGGTTACACGCTGGCGATCGAGCTCGGCGCCGATTACATCGAGCCCGATCTGGTCGCGACCCAGGACGGCCACCTCATCGCGAGCCACGAGCCGAACCTCCTTACCACCACCGACGTCGCGAGCCGGCCGCAGTTCGCCTCGCGCCGGCGGACGGTCATGATCGACGGCGTGCCCGATACCGGCTTCTTCGCCTCCGACTTCACGCTGGCCGAGATCAAGCAGCTGCGCAGGGTGCAGGACTTCGCCGAGCGGCCGCAGCAGTTCAACGGGAAATTCGAGATTCCGACGTTCGAGGAGATCATCGCGCTCGCCAAGCGCAAGTCCGACGAGATGCGGCGCGTCATCGGCATCTATCCCGAGACCAAGCATCCCACCTATCACAAGTCGATCGGCCTGCCGCTGGAGAAGCGCCTGGTCGACGCGCTCGCTCGGGCGGGCTGGAACCGTCGTGATGCGCCAGTGTTCATCCAGTCCTTCGAGCAGTCGAACCTCAAGGAGCTGCGCAAGATGACGCCGATCCGGCTGATTCAGCTGGTCGACGCGAACGACGTCAAGCCCGATGGCAGCCTCGACTTCACGCCGCCGTTCGACCGGCCCTTCGACTGGACCGCCTCGGGCGACCCCCGCCTTCTTGCGCGCACCTTCGGTTTCTTCGTCACCGACGCCGGCCTGCGCGAAATCAAGACCTATGCCGACGGCATCGGCCCGTGGAAGCGTTACATCGTGAGCACCGTGGCCGCAGGCCTGCCGGGACCGGGCGAAGCGAGCCTCAAGCTTGCGCCGGCGGGCGATCTCATTGCACGCGCGCACAAGGCGGGCCTCCTAGTCCACACGTGGACCTTCCGCAACGAGCAGCGCCGCCTCGTGTCCGACTATGGCGGCAATCCGGTGAATGAATACCTGCAGTTTTACCGCCTCGGCATCGACGGTGTGTTCTCCGACTTCGCCGATACCGCGGTCGCGGCGCGCTTCCTCCTCGAGCTGGAGCGCGGATGCGATGAAACGGGGCCGAAGCGCCATCGCCGGGACTGCGCCGGCAACACCGACTGAAGCGCTGCCCTAGCCGAGTTCAGGTCCGTCGAGCTGGCGAACTTCGCATTCGATGTCCCATTCGTCGCCGTGGATCCGCAGGAAGCGCTGGGTCAGCTCGACCGCTTGCTGCATGGATTTCGCCTCGAGGATCGCATAGCCGCCGATCACCTCCTTGGTCTCGGTGAACGGTCCGTCGGTCGTCGACAGCGTGCCGCCGCGCAGGCGCACACGCACGCCTTCGGCGCTCGGACGCAGACCCGCGGTGCTGATCAGCTGGCCCTTACTCGTCAGCTCCTCCAGGAGCTTGCCCATGTCCTGCATGAGCTGCTCGCTCGGCGCCTGGCCGCGCTTCTCGTCGAGGCGGATCATCGATAGGTATCGCATGGCTTCGTCTCCTTGTCGTAGTGGATGCGGATAGGCGCTCGCCTATCCGTCACTCCTAGTCGAACGGAGAGCGGCCGGATCGACATCCAGTGAACGGATTGATCTTGCCGAGAACCTATCCCAGCTCGCGCGAGGTCTCGATGATCTTCGAAACGAGGCCGTAGGCGATCGCCTCTTCGGCGCTCATCCAGAAGTCGCGCTCCATGTCGTTGAGCACCTTCTGCAGCGACTGGCCGGTCTCCTTCGAGATCACCTTGGCGATGCGCTCGCGCGTGCGCAGGATTTCCTTCGCCTGGATGGCGATGTCGGTCGCAGGACCGCCGGCGCCGCCGCCGGGCTGATGGATCATGAAGCGCGTGTTCGGCAGGCAAAGGCGCCGCTCCCTGGGCGCGGCCAGGAAGACGTGCGTGCCGGCGCTCGCCACCCATCCCGTGCCGACGGTGGTCACCGGCGCGCGCACGAAGCGGATGATGTCGTGGATCGAATCGCCCGATTCGACGTGCCCTCCAGGCGACGAAATCAGCACGGTGATCGGAGCGTCGGAATCTTCCGCCAGCGCGATGAGGCGCGTGCAGGTGGCGCGCGCCACCGCGTGGTTGATCTCGCCGAACAGCATCACGAAGCGCGACTTGAACGCCAGGCGATCGGCGAGCGTCTCCACGCGTTCGGGGGCTTCGGGCTTTTCCTCGTTGACTTCCATCTCGATTGCTCCTGGCAGGTCCGGCCGCAATGGTACACCGCGCTCGAACCGGGCTTCCCGCAGATGCCCGGGACCTGCCAGCCGGTATCGGCGATCAAGCATTCATACGACGGGAAGACGAACGAACACGCGCCGCGTTTCGCGGCGCGCTTCACGCTTAGTTGCTCGAATTAATCTCGCACACATAGCCGTCGCGGACGAAATGCCCGCCCTGCCATTTGTAATTTACGCTCGCCTCGGTGCCGGCGGGACAGTTCTGCGGGTTGGTGACGGTTTCGCGGCTGAAGTCATAGGCCGACGCCGACAGCGCAAAGCCCGACAGGAGAACGACTGCGATTTTCCTCATGGTACGTTCCTTTTCGAGTAAGTAAATGGTGGGTCAACCGAATGCGATTGATGGAGTGCAAGATAAGGGTGCCGGCGCAACGCCTGGTTTCACCTTGCACACCTGCTCATTACATGTGCAATACGGAAAACGATTGCTGAATGACTAAGGACCCGTTGATACAGGAGCTCGCGGCGCTCGGCGTCGAGAGAGGCGGCGTGCTGCTGGTCCACGCGGCGTTCTCGCAGATCGCTCCCGTGCAGGGCGGGCCGCACGGGTTGATCGAAGCGTTGCTCGCGGCATTGGGAGGGCAAGGGACGTTGGTCATGCCGAGCATGGCGGACGACGACGACACGCCGTTCGACCGCCGCACCATGCCCTGCCGTGGCGTCGGCATACTCGCGGATGCCTTCTGGCGGTTGCCCGGCGTCCTGCGAAGCGACAGTCCTCATGCCTTCGCCGCCGTCGGCCCGCATGCCGAGCGAATCACGATGCCGCATCCAGTGGACGTGCCGCACGGCCTGAACAGCCCGCCCGGGCGCGTGTACCAACTCGACGGGCAGGTCCTCCTGCTCGGCGTCGGGCACGACGCCGATACGACGATAGGCCGGCCGAAGCGCTACGAGTACGGCGAGAGCGACCATTGCTGCGAGAACTTTCGCCTGCTCGACGTGTGGCTGGCGCCCCGCCAGCGCCGCGGCCGCGTCGGCAACGCAGAAGCGCGCCTTGCGCGTTCACGCGACATCGTGTCGGCCGCGCTCGAGCGTTTGCGCGGAAATGAAACCGTGTTCCTGCATGAGAGCGGTTCGTGCAGCGAATGCGATGCGGCGCGGGCCGGCGCTGTACCATTTGGCGCAGAGCGAGGACCTTGAAGAGGAACTGAATGGCGAGCATAGGCATCGTCGGCGTGAGCGGCTACGGCGGCGGCGAGCTCCTGCGCCTGGTCGCCGGCCATCCTTCCTTCGAGCTCGCCTACGTTGCCGGCGAGTCGAGCGCCGGGCAGACGCTGGTGCAGCGTTTTCCCTGGCTCGCGGGCCGCGACGAAGCCGCGCTCGTCATCCAGCCTTTCGAGCCGGAGAAGATGCCGGCGCTCGAGCTGCTCTTCGTATCGCTGCCTACGGGCAAGTCGCGCGATCCGCTGGCACGCATGCCGCAGGCGACGAAGATCGTGGACGTCGGCGGCGATCACCGATTCGTCGACGGTTGGACCTACGGGCTCACCGAGCTTCCGGGACAGCGTGCGTCGATCGCGCGCGCGGCGCGCCTCGCGAATCCCGGCTGCTATCCCGCTGCCGCGCTCCTCGCCCTGGTGCCGCTGGCGAAAGAGGGCCTGATCGAGCTGGAGGGCATCGTCATCGACGCAAAGAGCGGTGTGACCGGTGCGGGGCGCGGCGGCGCCAGCGCGTTCGGCTACGCGGAGACGAACGAGGATCTCTTCGCCTACGGCCTCGCTAGTCACCCGCATGTTCCCGAAATCGAAACCGCCCTGGCGCAGGTCGGCGGCGCGAAAGCAAGCATCGCGTTCACGCCGCATCTGGTGCCGATGTCGCGCGGACTGCTTGCCACGTGCTACGCGCGCCCGCGCGACGGCGTGACTTCAGAGCGGCTATATGAGGCCGCCGCGGCGCTCTATGCGAACGAGCCTTTCATCCGGCTGACGCGGGTTCAAGGCGGCGCCGGCCCGCACAGCGGGTGGGCTACGGGATCCAACTTCGCTTTTCTTTCCTACGCGATCAACCCTCGCACTGGCTTGGTTTTGGCGCTCGGCGCTATCGACAACCTGGGCAAGGGCGCGGCAGGGCAGGCGCTGCAGAACGCCAACCTCATGACTGGACAGCCGGAAACCGCAGGTCTCTCCGGACTACCGATGCGCCCTTGAAGCCGGTATGGGGCGCCACGCGAACGTGCCGGCTGGATGTCATAAATCTGCAATACGCCAATGTGAAACCCTATGCGCAGAGTCCGCAGGTAACGTAGTCGTCCAGGTCATCAAAAAAGAGTTTAGGGGCAGCATGGCCATATCACACAAGGCCCGCGACGACGGAACAAGGGCTGCGATTCAGGCGATTCTCCACGAGCTGCCTGAGGATCATCCGGCACGCGAGGCCTACAGGTCCGGAGCGGACCCGATCCGCCTCATCAGCCTCGTCGACCGCGAGGACGTGGCTGAGAAGCTGAACCAGGCGTGGCAGGACTGGTATACGAGAAGGCTGCTGCGCCAGCGCAGGTAGGCTTTGGAGAAGTCGGGCGCGCAGGTGCGGTCTATGCGCCGACGGCGACTTCTCCGGCTTCGATGGCTTTCAACTGGCTGCGGAACGACGCGAGAGCGTTCTGCACGCGCAGGCGAATGAAGTCTGCGCCGCGTTGCGCGGGCTCGCGCGAGATGAGGAGCTCGGTGTAGTTCTCGATGCTGCGGATGGCGCGCCGGCACTCGGGGTCGTCGACCGCGATTTCCGCCTGGCGGCAGAGCGCCTGCACGTCGAGCAACTCGGCGGGAGCGAGGCGGCCTTTGGGATGCGCAGCGAAGAACTCCTTCAAAGCGAGGTGCGCGGCGCGCGCCTGCGCGAAATTGATCTCGGTCATGCGCGTACTTTGCCGCAGTTTTTTTGCGCTGCCTACAACCGAATTTGCAAAAAAATTCTCGGCGCGGTGTCAAGAGCGGCGCGCGAAACGCGCGCACGATATCTCCGGCGCGGATCGATTCTTTCGCGTAAGTCGCGGCTGACGCGGCGAATTTCGCTGCCTGAATTTTGAGCAGCACCGACTGTAGGCACAGCGCTTTTTTGCGTGGCCTCTGGGGGCGGCGCGTTTATCCACAGCTTCTGTGGATATCTCCGTGTTGCAAGCACGCACGTGTCTCCGCCAGGCGACGCCCGGGCGCAAAAAGGCCCAGCCCGAGCTGTCACGAAACGGCAATACCCCGCCCTTAGAGTGGCGCCGTGCGGGTTTCGATTGAAGCTCATTCCCGGGGGAATTTAATGAAGCGACTCAGCCAGTTGGCCATTGCAGCGGCGTTCGCCGCGGCGGTGCCGGCATTCGCTCAGCAGCAGGTCGTCAAGGTCGACGGCTCGAGCACGGTGTTTCCGATCACCGAGGCGGTGGCCGAGGAATTCCAAAAAGCGAAGAAGCAGCAGGTCAAGGTGACCGTGGGGATCTCCGGCACCGGCGGCGGATTCAAGAAGTTCGTGCGCGGCGAGACCGACATCTCCGACGCCTCGCGGCCGATCTCGGAAAAGGAAATGGCCGACGCGAAGTC
>JBJMWH010000218.1:0-6113 GCA_045810245.1 Burkholderiales bacterium
TTCCAGCCGGGCGTTGAGCCCGGCGAGCGTCAACCGCGTGTCGCTGCGCAGGATCTCGTGCGCGATCGTGCCGCTGTACTCGGGATAGACGTCGACGGCGCGGTTCCTGAGCGCTTCGACCAGGATCGCCGTATTGCCCAGGCCCGGCCGGTGCTCGCCGTGCGCGACCTGCGCCACGATCTCGCCGAGGATGTAGGACTCGGTGAAGCGCTTCGAGCCGACCTTCAGGGTTTCTTCTCCATAAACGCCGCAGGGGGAAAGCGTGAAGCAAAGAACGACGAAAAACGAAACCAGAGGCTGCACTGTGGGCTGCACTGCGCTCAGGCGGCGCGTTCCCATTTGCCGGCGCCTTCGCCGCCGAGGAACTGCAGCCGCGCGAGGCTCGCGTACAGGCCGCCCTGGCGCATCAGCTCCGCGTGCGTGCCTTCGGCGAGCACCGCGCCATGCTCCATGACCACGATGCGGTCGGCGTGCTGCACGGTCGCGAGGCGGTGGGCGATGGCGAGGGTAGTGCGTCCCTGCTCCAGCGTCTCGAGCGCCTGCTGCACCAGGCGCTCGGCGGCGGCGTCGAGCGCGCTGGTCGCCTCGTCGAGCAGCAGGATCGGGCGGTCGGCGAGCAGCGCGCGGGCGATCGAAAGGCGCTGGCGTTGCCCGCCGGAGAGCGTGACGCCGCGCTCGCCGAGCACGGTATCGAGGCCCTGCGGCAGGCCCTCGATGAACTCGAGGGCGAACGCCCGCTCGCAGGCGGCGAGCACCTCGTCGCGTCCGGCGCCAGGCCGGCCGTAGCGCACGTTGTCGAGCACGCTCGCGGCGAAAATGACCGGATCCTGTGGCACCACCGCGACCAGGCCGCGCGCGGCGCGCGGATCCATGTGGCGCAGGTCGATGCCGTCGATGCGGACCGCCCCGCGCTGCGGGTCGTAGAAGCGAAGCAGCAGCGCGAACAGCGTCGATTTGCCGGCGCCGGAGGGGCCGACCAACGCGGCACGCTCGCCCGGCGCGATGCTCAGCGTGAACCGACGCAGCGCCGGCGCCCCGGGCCGCGACGGGTAGGCGAACTCGACGTCGTCGAACTCAACCTTGCATGCGCCTCCGTGGGCGGGCGCGCTGGCGGGCAGTGCGGGCGCCACGATCCGCGGCGCGGTTTCTAGCAGATCCGTCAGCCGCTCGGCGGCGCCCGCGGCCCGCTGCAGCTCGCCCCATACCTCGGCTACCGTGCCCGCGCCCGCGGCGAGCATCGCGGCGTAGAACACGAACGCGGAGAGCTCTCCGGCGCTCATGCGCCCGGCGAACACGTCGTGTCCGCCGATCCACATGATGACGCCGACCGCGCTGAAGGCGATCAGCATCACCGACGAGATGAGCCAGGCCTTCTGCCGCACGCGCGCCACGCCCGCGCGGTACGCCGCCTCGGCGTAGCGCCCGAAGCCCGCGCGGTCGGCGTCCTCGTGCACGTACGCCTGCACGGTGCGGATCTCGTGCACCGCCTCGTCGACGTACGCCGAGACTTCGGCGACCCGGTCCTGGCTCGCGCGCGAGAGCCGGCGCACGCGCCGGCCGAGCAGCAGGATCGGAAGCAGCGTCGCCGGCACGCCCACCAGCACCAGCGCCGCGAGCTTCCAGCTCGTCACGAACAGCATTGCGGCGGCTCCGACCATCATGAGCGCGTTGCGCAGGAACATCGACAGGCCGTAACCGATCACCTGCTGAAGCAGCGTCGCATCGTTGGTGAGGCGCGAGATCACCTCTCCGGTGCGCGTGGCCTCGAAGAATGCCGGGTCGAGGCCGAGGATGTGGCCGAACACGGCGCGGCGCAGATCGGTCACCACGCGCTCGCCCAGGCTCATCATCAAATAGAAGCGCAGCCACGTGGCAAGCGCCAGCACCGCGGCGATACCGAGCACTCCGGCCAGCGCCTGGTCGAGCGCCCTGGGCTCGCCGCCGGCGAAGCCGCCGTCGATGACGTGCTTGACTCCCTGGCCGAGGGCGAGCCAGCACGCGGCGGCGACGACCAGCGCCGCGAGCGCGACCATCACTCGCGCCCGGTAAGGAAGCAGGAAGCGCGCGACCCGGCGCAGGGCGCTAGGCTGGCTCAGTCTGGAAGAGATGCGTCGACACGCTCGACCTGCACGCGGCAGTCGTAGAACGTGGCGCCGCCGCCGAGGTCGCTGGTGCGCTGCGAGGTGACGTTGTTGGCGTTGCAGCCGTCGCGCGCATATTTTTTCCACCACACCGAGGGCGCGACCACCACCCCGCGGCGCGGCTTGCCGTTCACGCGCGCCTTGAGCGTGTAGCCGCCGCGGTCGTTGAACACGCGCACGCGATCGCCGTCGCGGATGCCGCGCGCCGCCGCGTCCTCGGCATGCATATCCAAATGCGGCTCGGTCTCGAACTCGCGAAAGCGCGCCAGGTTGGCGAACGAGGAGTTGAGGAAGTGACGCGCGGGCGGCGAGATGAAGGCGAGCGGAAAGCGGGCCGCCAGCGCTGCATCGGCCACTTCCGCGGGCGGATTGTAGAAAGGCAGAGGGTCGACGCCCTGCTTCTCGAGCGCCGCGCTGTAGAACTCGCATTTGCCCGATGGCGTCGGGAAGCCGCCTTGGGCGAACGGCGCGAAGCGCTCCGGCTTCGACAGGCGCTGCCATCCGCGCTGCTTGAGCTCGTTCCAGTCAAAATCCGAGCCGAGCGCCGTGCGGCAGATGTCCTCGTCGGAATCGCGGAAGCACGGCTCGTCGAAGCCCATGCGCGCGGCGAGCCGGCGGAACACCTCCGAATTCGGCAGCGACTCCCCTACCGGCGCGATCGCGGGGTTGTTGCCAAGCACGTACAGGTGGCCATATGACTTGTGCACGTCGTGATGCTCGAGCTGCGTGGTTGCGGGAAGCACGATGTCGGCGTAGTCGGCGGTGTCGGTCTGGAAGTGGTCCATGACCACGGTGAACAGATCCTCGCGCGAGAACCCCGCGATCACCTTGTCGGAGTCCGGGCAGACCGCGACCGGATTGTTGTTGTACACCACGATCGCGCGCACCGGTGGCTCGGCCGAGGTGAGCGCCTCGCCGAGCTTCGACTGGTTGATCACGCGCGGACGCCGTCCGGCCAGCAGGTCGGCTCGCTCCAGCGCGGCGTGGTCGAACTTGTAGAAATCCGCCGTAGTAAGGACGATGCCACCGGCGGCCTCGCGCCAGGCGCCAACCAGCGCCGGCAGGCAGGCGATGGTGCGCGCCGCGATGCCGCCGCCGGCATGGCGCTGCATGCCGTAGTTGAGCCGGATCGCCGCGGGCCGCGTGCGGCCATAGTCCCGAGCCAGCTGGACTACTTCCGCTACGCGCAGGCCGCAGGTGCTCGCCGCCCATTCGGGCGAATACGTTTCGAGCACCCTCCTGCGCAGCGCCTCGTAGCCCACCGTGTAGTTGGCAATGTAGTCATGGTCGATCAGGTCCTCGGCGATCAGCACGTGCATCATGCCGAGCGCGAGCGCGCCGTCGGTGCCCGGCAGCAGCGCGACGTGCTGGCTGCACTTCTCCGCCGAAAGGCTGCGGTAGGGATCGATGGCCACGACCTTGGCGCCGCGGCGCTTCGCTTCCTGCACGCGCGACCACAGGTGCAGGTTCGACACGAGCGGGTTCGCGCCCCAGAGCAGGATTAGCTGTGCTTCGTCGAAGCGCTCGGGGTCCATGCCCACCGAACCGCCTAGGGTCGCGCGCAGGCCGAACTTGCCCGCGGTAGAGCACAGCGTCCTGTCGAGCAGCGTCGCACCCAGGCGATGGAAGAAGCGCCGGTCCATCGAGCTGTACTGGACCATGCCCATCGTGCCGGCGTAGCTGCAAGGCAGGATGGTTTCGGGATTCTCGGCTGCGAGGCTCTTCAGCCGGGCCGCGATCTCGTCGAGCGCCTCGTCCCAGGTGATGCGTTTGAATTTTCCCTCGCCCTTCTTCCCGACGCGACGCATCGGGTGGAGCAGGCGATCGGGCGCGTAAGTTCGCTCGAGATAATGCGCCACCTTAGTGCAAAGCGTGCCGTCGGTGAACGGCATCGAGGGATCGCCCTTGATCTTTGTCGCGACGCCGTTCTCCACCGTCACGAGCATGGCGCAGGTGTCGGGACAGTCGTGTGGACAGGCGACTCTGACAACTTGGCTGACGACTTCAGCGCTCATGCCGGGATTTTACGCTGGAGCGCTTCGTCCAGTAGCTCGATCCAGTGCCGCACCGGCAGCTGCGCAGCGCCTTGGAGGTGGATCAGGCAGCCGATGTTTGCGGTGGTGATCTGGCCGGGCCGGCCCTCGTTCAGCGCAGCGAGCTTGCGGCTGCGCAGCTCGCCGGCAATCGCAGGGTGCAGCAGCGAATAGGTGCCCGCCGAGCCGCAGCAAAGGTGGGCGTCGCGCACTGGCGTGAGCTCGAAGCCGACGCGCGCCAGGCTCGACTCCACTGCACCGCGTATCTGCTGGCCGTGCTGCAGCGTGCAGGGAGAGTGGAAGGCGACTCGGCCCGCCGCGATGCCGCTCGGCAGCGCGTCGAGCGGGATCACCTCGGCGAGATCCTTGGTCAGCCCGGCGATCCGCGCCGCCTTGTCGCGATACGCCGGATCATGGGCGAGCAGGTGGCCGTAGTCCTTCACCGTCACGCCGCAGCCGCTCGCCGTCATGACGATTGCCTCGACCTCGCCGCGTTCCACCAGGGGCCACCACACGTCGATCAGGGCGCGCATGTCGTCGCGACCCTCCTCCTGGTAGTTCAGGTGGAAGCGCAGCGCCCCGCAGCATCCGGCGCGCGGTGCCTCGACAAGCGAGATGCCGAACCGGTCGAGCACGCGCGCCGCGGCGGCGTTGATCGACGGCGCAAGACCGGGCTGCACGCATCCCCCGAGCGCAAGCATCTTGCGCGCATGCCGCGGCGCCGGCCAATCGCGAGGGGTCACTCCCTTCCCCGGAATCTTCGCCTTCACGGCCGCGGGCAGCAGCGGCCGCGCGAGCCGTCCCAGTCCGACGAGCCCGCTGAAAAGTCGCGGTCGGACCAACACCAAGGCGATCAGGCGCCGCACCAGCCGGTCGAAGCTGCCGCGCTGCGCGCGCGCCTCGACCAAGCCCCGCCCAATGTCCACCAGCCTGCCGTAGCGCACCCCGGACGGGCACGTGGTCTCGCATGCGCGGCAGGTAAGGCAGCGGTCGAGGTGGAGCTGGGTCTTCGCGCTGACCGGCGCGCCTTCGAGCGCGCGCTTGATGAGATAGATGCGTCCGCGGGGACTGTCGAGGTCATCGCCGAGCACCTGATAGCTCGGACAGGTCGCGGTGCAAAAGCCGCAATGCACGCACTTGCGCAGGATGTCCTCGGCCTCCCGGCCTTCGGGGGTGTCGCGGATGAAGTCGGCGAGCCGGGTCTGCATGTGCCGCTATACTTTTTGCATGAAGTTCGTGATCTGGCTGCTCGGCGCTGCTGCGATCGGCGTACTCGCGTACGGGCTCGTGATGTGGCGCCGGCGAAGCGAGGCGCTGCGCCGCGCTTCCGAGGAGAGGAGCGCGGCTTTGATGGCCGAGGTGATGGCTGCGGCCAAATCGCGACCCGCGCCGCCCCAGGGCGAGACCGATGTCGCCCGGGCCGCCGACTTTGCGAAGGCCGCCGAATCCGCCAGGGCTGCGGAAGTCACGAAAGTCGCCGACTTCGCCAACGCGGCCGACCTCGCCAAGCAGCGCCTGCTTTTCGACGCCGCCACCAAGGCCGGCGAGGCGGGCGAGCCGGTGCTGTCGATCCAGCTATACGCACGCCTTCTCGCCCGGTATCCCGACAGCACGTTCGCTTCGAGGGCACGCGCGGCGGTGGAGCTGCAGAAGAAAAACCTGACCAAGGCCTAGAGCTCGGCGTACAAGCGGCCGGGATTGAGAATGCCGGCCGGATCGAAAGCCGCCTTGAGCCGGCGGTGGAGCGCCAAGGCGACCGGGTCGAGCGGCGTGAACACGCTCTCGCGCTTGTCGTGCGAGCGAAAGAGCGTCGCGTGGCCCCCGGCCTTGGCGGCGAGCTCGCGCGCGTTTCGGTTGCGGAGCCATCGCAGCGCTCCATTCCATTCGATCAGTGTGCCTCCGGCACCGCCGAGCGGCGGGCAGTTCGAAGGAACCGCGA
>JBJMWH010000219.1:0-3303 GCA_045810245.1 Burkholderiales bacterium
CGCGCAGGCGCTCGCCAAGCACGGTGAACAGGAATCCGGACAGGAGCGCGGCGGGCATCATGAGGAACGCGCAGAGAAGCGCGGCGCTCGCCGGTGACTGCGGGTGCAGCGGCGCAAGGAGCTGCAGCAGCCGGGGATACGCGGCATAGCCCGCGACCAGCACGACCGCGCACGCCGCCGCGGCGGCACGCGCGTGACCGGCCGAAAGCGTGCTGCGGCTTGAAACGCGCGCGGCGATGAGCCCGCCTGCGGCGATGCCGGCGAGCACCACCGAAAGCATCACTGCGAAGATGAGCGATGTGCCGTCGATGAAAAGAAGCAGGAACCGGAAGCCCACGACCTCCAGCGCGAGCAGCGCGCCACCGGCAAGGAAGGCAGCGGCGAGGACTCGTCCGGACCCCGGGGATGCTTGACGCAAAACACCCGATGCTTTGCTCTTGACGGTGTTCGAAATGCGCAAAGCGATGAGCGCGGCGCAGAGGTTGCACGCGGCGCCGGCGAAGCCGCTGCCCCGAAGGCCGAGCCAGGGGATGAGCACCAACTCCGCGGCGAGCGCGCCTGCGACCGCGCCCAGCGTGTTGATGCCGTAAAGCCGGCCAAGCGCGAAGCCGTAGCTGCCCGTGAGGGCCTCCAGCGGTTTGGCGAGCAGCGGCAGGCTTGCGCCGAGCGCCGTGGCCGGGACGAGCATGAGAGCGAAGGCGATGGCGAGGCGCGCGGCGTTCAGCGCCGCCACGTCCTCAGCGAGTGGCACGAAGAGTGGCCGCAAGAGGGCCGGGAGAAACGGAAAGGCTGCCACGAGCAGCGCGCCCGAGCCCGCGGCCAGCGTCTCGACGAGCGCGTAGGCGCGCACGGGCGTCTTCCAGCGGCGGGCGAGCGCCATGGTGATGGCGTTGCCCAGGCCCAGTCCCGCCATGAACGCCGCGGCCACCAGCGAAGCCGACCACACGCTGTTGCCGACCACCAGGCCGGCCTGGCTGAACCAGACCGTCTCGAGCACAAGCGCGCCTGTGCCCGAGAGAAAGAACATGCCGTAGACCGCCGGTAGCGCCGGCGTTGTTTTTGTGCCTGACACGCAGGCGCGAGCTTACCGCAAGCGCCTCGGCGCTTCTTACGGACGCACGAGCCGTCCCTCACGCGTCATCTGGACGCGATCGCCGACCTCGAAGCGCTCGCCGACCTGGACAACGTCCTGCGCGGTGCCATCGGCCATCTTCAGCCGGTAAGCCATGGTCGCGCTCGTGGCAGGACCGGCCGTGCCGCCGGCCGCGGCGGCGGGCGCGGAGGAAAGCGACAGCACCGTTGCCGACTCGATCGTGCCGACTCCGGGGCGATAGCCCGACGTCGGCGCAGAAGGCGCAGGCGCGGCGCAGGCCGCCAGGAGCGCCGAGAACGCGATGGTCCAAAGGACAGTTCTGGAGTTCATGTCCCGAGGATGCAGTCTTCATGCCTGCGGTGGCAGACTCCACGGATCACTGGTACCAAAGTGCTATGAAAGCGCTCTTCGCTTGACAGCGCCGAACGCGGCATCGGACAGTCCCGCCCGAGGAGGCGACGTGGGGAGGGTCGGGTGAAAGCCTGGGGGGCCGCGCTTTTCGTCTGCGCGCTCGGTCTCGTTCCGGGCATAGCGGGTGCGCAAAGCTGCGGCAGCCTCGCCGCGAGCGTGGACGATGCGCGCAAGCTCCTGCTGCGCGCGGCCAACGAGCCGGCTTTCGGGGCGGCAAAGAACCGGGCGCTGCGCGCGAAGAACGCGCTCGACGATGCCGCCGTGTCCTCGATGGACTGCCAGTGCAAGGGCGCCTACTCCGAGTTCGACACCGCCGCCTTGCGCGCGCGGCGCGCGCGCGACGCCGATTCGCCGAACGAGTACATCGAATCGCTCGAGGCGGCGATCCGCGCATTCAACAGCGCGATCGGCGAGCTGAAATCCTGCGCCGCTCAGCGTGCTCGCCAGGGCGATTTCAATTGAACCCGCGCAACCGCTGCACCCATCCCTCCACGGCATAGATCGCGCTGCCGTAGTAGTTGCCGACGACGAGGTACTTCGCGCTGCCTGCCTTGGTTTCGTTGCCGGCGCCGTCGAAATAGCGCTCGCTCACGCCGAGGTATCCGCCCATGTATTCGGCCGCGTCGATCACGTTCTTGGGGATCTCGCTCACTATTCTTCTCCGCGGCTAGGTTGTAGAACGCAAAATACCCGGCGCGGCGCTGTGGTCGGGGACGACGCGAAAAGTAGCATCCGCCGCTTCACGGCGGTCGCTGCGGCGCTACTTCGCAGGCCTAGGCGGGGCGAACCGGTGCGGAGCGCGGCGGGCGCAGGTGCAGCGGAATCCAGGACACGGCGACGTCGCCGTGGATGAAGGTCTGGCAGGCCATGCGGTGGCCGGCGGCGAAGTCGGCCTCCGATAGGTGTTTACGCTCCTTTTCCTTGACCGCGTCGGTGTTCTCGAGACCGCGTTCGATCTTGCACTTGCAGGTGCCGCACAGGCCGGCGCCGCACTTGAACGGAATTCCGCCCTGTTCGCGGATCGACAGGCGCAGCAGGTTGCCTGCCTCGGACGCGCTCACGACTTTGTTCTCGTTGGTAATGAAGGTGACGCAGATCGGCATTCAGATCCTCTCCAGCGACACGTCAATGCCGGCACAGCTCACCAGGCTCTGGAGCTCGCGGCGCGCTTTTTCCAGGCTGTCGAAGCGCGGCAGGAATTTGCAGGGCACGAGGTTCACCGCGGCCGGCGGGGCCTCGTCGACGATCTTCACCTTCGGCTCGCCTTCGATCTGCGCGATCACGAACTGCGCGCGCCGGCGCCCGCAGAAGAGGTAGTCATACGCCTCGATGCGGCGCATGCCCTCGCCGAGCTCGGTGCGGAATTGGCCGGGCTTGCTGGTCAGGATGACGTACACGCCGGTACGAGGTTGTCCTGGGTGAGCTCCAGGTCCTGGTTGATCCAGAGCTGGCAGCAGAGGCGGTAGCCGAGCTCGAGCCGCTCGGCGAGCAGCTTCTGCTCCTTCCAGTTGGGCGGCGGCAGGTGCTCGGCGCCCTTGAGGATGTGACTCGTGCAGGTAGCGCACTGGCCCATGCCGCAGCGGTATTTGAGATGCGGCCAGGGAAACTGCTTGATGCCGGCGCGCACCACCAGGTTGGTGTTCTCCTTCACCTCGCCCAGGTAGACCTGGCCTCCTTTGTGGATGGCGATCTTCGGCATCTTTGTATACGACGCCCGGCCGCTGCCGGGACCGCCCTTCGGCTCCTCCAGTGAACGCTGTCTTGACCTGGGTCAAAATCTTAGTATATTGTATACAAAG
>JBJMWH010000220.1:0-7800 GCA_045810245.1 Burkholderiales bacterium
ATGGACGCCGCGCACAAGCTCGGCGTCTACGTGCCGCACTTCTGCTATCACAAGAAGCTTTCTATCGCCGCCAACTGCCGCATGTGCCTGGTCGAGATCGAGAAGGCGCCGAAGCCCATGCCGGCGTGCGCGACCCCGGTCACCGACGGCATGAAGGTGTGGACCCATTCGGTCAACGCCAAGAAGGCGCAAAACGGCGTGATGGAGTTCCTGCTCATCAACCATCCGCTCGACTGCCCGATCTGCGACCAGGGCGGCGAATGCCAGCTGCAGGACCTGGCGGTGGGCTACGGTCCGAGCAACTCGCGCTACGCCGAGGAAAAGCGCGTCGTGCTCAGAAAAGAGCTCGGCCCGCTGGTGGCGGGCGAGGAGATGAGCCGCTGCATCCAGTGCACGCGCTGCGTGCGCTTCGGCCAGGAGATCGCCGGCGTCATGGAGCTCGGCCTTGCCGGGCGCGGCGAGAATGCCGAGATCGTCTCGTTCGTCGGCAGCGCGGTCGAGTCCGAGCTCTCGGGCAACATGATCGACATCTGCCCGGTCGGCGCGCTGACCTCGCAGCCGTTCCGCTACAGCGCCCGCACCTGGGAGCTGTCGCGCCGCAAGTCGGTTTCGCCGCACGACGGACTGGGTTCGAACCGGGTGGTGCAGGTCAAGCAGAACCGGGTGATGCGCGTGCTGCCGCTCGAGAACGAAGCGATCAACGAGTGCTGGCTCTCGGACAAGGACCGCTTCTCGTACGAGGGGCTCAACTCGGCCGACCGTTTGCAGCGCCCCATGGTGAAGCAAAGCGGCCAGTGGCACGAGGTCGACTGGGAGCAGGCGTTCGATGCCGTGGTGCGGGGCTTGAAGGGGCGCGACTTCGGCGTGCTCGCCTCGCCGCACTCGACGCTCGAGGAGCTCTACCTCGCCGCGAAAATCGGCCCGGCGGATTTCCGCCTGCGGCACGCCGACTTTTCGGCCGACGGCGCGCGCCAAGGCATCCCGTGGCTCGGCATGCCGATCGCGGAGCTCGGCGGCCTCGACCGGGTGCTCGTCGTCGGCTCGTTCCTGCGCGAGGAGGCGCCGCTCATCGCGCACCGCCTGCGCCAGGCGGCAAAGCGCGGCGCCCAGATCCACATGCTGCACTCGGTCGACGAGGACTGGCTGATGCCCGTCGCCTCGAAAACCGTCGTTCCCCCGTCCGCGCTTGTAGCGGCCATCGGCGGTTTCCAGGAAGCTCTCAAATCAGGCAAGAACGCGGCAGTGCTGATCGGCAACTTCGCCCAGCAGCACCCGCAGGCGGGCGCGATCCACGCCGCCGCGCAGGAACTTGCCCAGGCCGTGGGGGCGAAGCTCGGCTTCATCGGCGAGGCAGCCAACTCGGTTGGCGGCTACCTCGCCGGCCTGCCGACGGCGGCGCTGCCGGAGATCGCGCGCAAGGAGGCGCTCGTGCTGCTCAACGTGGAGCCGCGCCTCGACCTCGCCGATGCCCGCGCGCTCGCCGGCGCGCGCTTCGTGGTCATGCTCACGCCGTGGAAGCCCGCGCTGGACGACGCCGATGTCCTGCTTCCCTTTGCGCCCTTCACCGAGACCTCGGGTACCTTCGTCAACATCGAGGGCCGGGCGCAGCGTTTTTATGCCACGGTGAACGCGCTCGGCGACGCGAGGCCGGGTTGGAAGGTGCTGCGCGTACTCGGCAACCTTCTCGGCATCGCGGGCTTCGACTTCGACACCATCGACCAGGTACGCGCGGCGTGCCTGGGCGCCGGCGACATCGCTTCGCGCCTTTCCAACAAGATCCGCACGGTGACTTCGCCGTCGGCGAATGCCGATTCCGGGATTCAACGCATCGCGGACGTACCGGCCTACTTCGCCGACCCGCTGGTGCGCCGCTCGCCGCCGCTGCAGAAGACCCGGCAGGCGCGGGCGCCCCCGGCGCGCATGAACGCCCGCACGATGGAAAGGCTCGGCGTCTCGGCCGGCGAGCCGCTCCGCGCGAACGGCGCCAGGATCAACGCTTCCCAGGACGCGGGCGTCCCGGACGGCTGCGTGCGCATCGCCGCCGCGCACCCGTCGACCGAAGGCATCGGACCGATGTTCGGCACGGTGAAGCTCGAGAAGATCGACGTGGAAAGGGCCGCCTAGATGGAATGGCTGCACGGCCAGTCCAACAGCTGGTTCGGCCCGACCTGGGGCCCGGTGGTCTGGGTCACGGGCTCCAGCCTCGTCTTCATCGTCGCCATCGTGCTGCCGCTCCTCCTCGGCGTTGCCTACCTCACCCTCTGGGAGCGCAAGTTCATCGGCTGGATCCAGATCCGCATCGGGCCGAACCGCGTCGGCCCGCTCGGGCTGCTGCAGCCGATCGCCGACGTCCTGAAGCTGCTGCTGAAGGAGATCATCCTCCCCACCAACGCGAACAAGGGGCTCTACATCCTCGCGCCGGTGCTGATGATCACCCCGGCGCTCGCGGCCTGGGCGGTGATCCCGTGGTCGCCGACGCTGGTGCTCTCGGACATCAACGCGGGGCTGCTCTACATCATGGCGCTCTCGTCCATGGGGGTCTACGGCGTGATCGTCGCCGGCTGGGCGTCGAACTCGAAGTACGCCTTCCTCGGCGCGATGCGCTCGGCGGCGCAGATGGTGTCCTACGAGCTGGCGATGGGTTTCGCGCTGGTGGTGGTGCTGATGGTCTCGGGCAGCCTCAACCTCTCCGACATCGTCGAGGCGCAGGGCAGGGGCTGGTTCGCCGACCGCAACCTGAACTTCCTGTCCTGGAACTGGCTGCCGCTGCTGCCCATCTTTCTGGTGTACTTCATCTCCGGCCTGGCCGAGACCAACCGCCACCCCTTCGACGTGGTGGAGGGCGAATCCGAAATCGTCGCCGGCCACATGATCGAGTACTCGGGCATGAGCTTCGCCATGTTCTTCCTCGCCGAGTACGTCAACATGTACCTCATCAGCGCGCTCACCGCCGTGATGTTCTTCGGCGGCTGGCAGGCGCCGCTCGACGCGCCGATCCTCGAGTGGGTACCGCCGTTCGCGTGGCTGCTGGTCAAGATCTTCGTCATCGTTTCCATGTTCCTCTGGATCCGCGCCACCTTCCCGCGCTACCGCTTCGACCAGATCATGCGCCTGGGCTGGAAGGTGTTCATCCCGCTCACCATCGTGTGGATCGTGGTGATCGGAATCTGGATGCAGACGCCGTGGAACATCTGGAAATGAACGCCCGCTTTTTTGCCGCCCCCCTGTCAAGGGCGGAAGCCAGCGCTCTGCGCGAGCGGGGGGTTTGCTTTTTCGAAAACCAACCCCCCGCTCGCTCATTTGGCAAATGCGCTCGCTCCCCCCTTGACAGGGGGGCGAGAACCAGATGACCCGCGTCTTCGAATTCTTCCGCTCGTTCCTGCTGCTCGAGCTGCTGCGCGGCATGCTGCTGACCGGCCGGCATCTCTTCGCGCGCAAGATCACGGTGCAGTTTCCGGAGGAGAAGACGCCGCAGAGCCCTCGCTTCCGCGGCCTGCACGCGCTGCGCCGCTACCCGAACGGCGAGGAACGCTGCATCGCCTGCAAGCTGTGCGAGGCGGTGTGCCCGGCGCTCGCCATCCATATCGAGTCGGAGCAAAGACAGGACGGCACCCGCCGCACCACGCGCTACGACATCGACCTGGTGAAATGCATCTTCTGCGGCTTCTGCGAAGAGGCCTGCCCGGTCGACGCGATCGTCGAGACGCGCGTGCTGGAGTACCACGGCGAGAACCGGGGAGAGCTGTACTACACCAAGCCCATGCTGCTTGCGGTGGGCGACCGTTACGAGGAAGAGATCGCCCGCGACCGCGAAGCCGATTCGCGCTATCGCTGAGGGAACAACAAGAATGTTCGAAGCCGCAGTGTTCTACGCTTTCGGCGCCGTGCTGCTCGCCGCCGGCGTCGCCGTCATCACCGCGCGCAACCCGGTGCACGGGGTGCTGTTCCTGGTGCTCGCGTTCTTCACCGCCGCGGCGCTGTGGCTGCTGCTCAATGCCGAGTTCCTCGCCATCGCGCTGGTGGTGGTCTACGTCGGTGCGGTCATGGTGCTGTTCCTGTTCGTCGTAATGATGCTGGACATCAACCTCGAGCAGGTGCGCGAGGGCTTTTGGCGCAACCTGCCGCTCGCGCTGGTGGTCGGCGGGGTGATGGTGTGGGAGATGATCACGATCCTCGCCTTCCGCTACTTCGGCGTGGCGCCCAGGCAGGTGCCACCCGACTACAGCAACACGCGCGAGCTCGGGCGCGTGCTTTATACCGACTATGTCCTGGCATTCGAGGTCGCGGCGGTGATCCTCCTGGTGGCGATCGTCGCGGCGATCGCGCTCACGCTGCGCCGGCGCAAGGACAGGCGCCACCAGGACCCGTCGCAGCAGGTCAAGGCACGCCGCGCCGAGCGCGTACGCCTGGTCTCGATGCCGGCGGAGAAAGAACAATGACCCCCAAATCAGGGACAGACCACGTTTCTTTTAGAGCCAAACCCCGGGCTCGCCGCGGTCATGACCACCGGCGCGGCGCCGGCTTTGTGGGCAGGCAAGAAAATAAACGTGGTCTGTCCCTGATTTTGTTCTGGGCTGCAGGATGACGCTTTCCCTCAACCACTACCTGGTGCTGGGGGCGATCCTGTTCGCGGTGAGCGTGGTGGGGATCTTCCTCAACCGGCGCAACATCATCGTCCTCCTGATGGCGATCGAGCTGATGCTGCTCGCCGTGAACCTCAACTTCATCGCCTTCTCGCACTACCTCGGCGACCTCGCCGGCCAGGTGTTCGTGTTCTTCATCCTCACCGTCGCGGCCGCCGAGTCGGCCATCGGCCTTGCGATCCTGGTGGTGCTGTTCAGGAACCTCAATAGCATCGACGTCGAGGATCTCGACGCCCTGAAGGGATAAGAAGAAGAGTGAAGACGCTCTACCTCGTCATCGCGTTCGCGCCGCTCGCCGGGGCGCTCATCGCGGGCCTCTTCGGCAGAGGCATCGGCCGCGCCGGTGCGCACTGGGCGACGATCCTGGCGGTGGGGGTGTCTTTTGCCGGGTCCTGCGTCGTGTTCGCCGACGTGCTGAACGGCAACACGTTCAACGGCAACCTCTACACCTGGGTCACCCTGGGAGGCGATGCAGGGTCCAGCGCGCTCCACATCGGCTTCCAGATCGACCGCCTGTCGGCGCTCATGATGGTGGTGGTGACCTTCGTGTCGCTGATGGTGCACATCTACACCATCGGCTACATGGCCGACGACCCCGGCTACCAGCGCTTCTTCGCCTACATCTCGCTGTTCACCTTCTCGATGCTGATGCTGGTGATGGCGAACAATTTCCTCCAGCTCTTCTTCGGCTGGGAGGCGGTGGGCCTGGTGTCCTATCTCCTGATCGGCTTCTGGTACACGCGTGAGAGCGCGATCTACGCGAACCTCAAGGCCTTCCTGGTGAACCGGGTCGGCGACTTCGGCTTCATCCTGGGCATCGCCCTGGTGCTCGCAAACTTCGGCACGCTGGATTACCAGGAAGTTTTTTCCAAGGCTCCTGCTTTGTCTTCCGCGGGGATGATGACCCTGATCTGCATCCTTCTGTTCGTCGGCGCGATGGGCAAGAGCGCGCAATTCCCGCTGCACGTCTGGCTTCCGGATTCCATGGAAGGCCCCACGCCGATCTCGGCACTGATCCATGCCGCGACCATGGTGACCGCGGGCATCTTCATGGTCGCCCGCATGTCGCCGCTGTATGAATTGAGCGAGACGGCGAGGTCGGTGGTGCTCGTGATCGGCGCGATCACGGCGCTTTTCATGGGGCTGGTCGCGCTGACCCAGTACGACATCAAGCGCGTGGTCGCCTATTCCACGCTGTCGCAGCTCGGCTACATGACCGCGGCGCTCGGCGCCTCGGCCTACTCGGCCGGCATGTTTCATCTGGTCACGCACGCTTTCTTCAAGGCGCTGCTGTTCCTCGCCGCGGGCTCGGTCATCATCGCCCTGCACCACGAGCAGGACATGCGACGCATGGGCGGGCTCAGGAGCTACATGCCGATCACCTACTGGACCATGGTAATCGGCGCGATCTCGTCGGCCGGCATCCCGGGCTTCGCCGGCTTCTTCTCCAAAGACGCGATCATCGAAGCCCTGAAGGAGTCCCATACCCCCGGGGCGCTCTTCGGATACCTCTGCCTGGCGTCGTGCGTGTTCGTCACCGCCGCCTACACCTTTCGGATGCTGTTCATGGCGTTCCACGGCGCGCCGCGCTTCGACGCCTCACACCCGCCGCACGAGTCGCCCGCGGTGGTGACGGTCCCCCTGATTCTTCTCGCCATTCCCTCCGTGGTTGCGGGCTACTACGTCGGCCCGGTCGTGTTCGGCGACTTCTTCGGCCGCGCCGTGCCGCCCACCGAAGGCGACTTCCACGGCGTCGTCGCTTACATGCTGCATGGATTGGTCTCGCTCCCGTTCTGGCTCGCCGTCACAGGCATCGCCACCGCCTACGTCTTGTACTTGAAGAGGACGGATCTGCCGAAGCGCATGGCCAAGGCGCTGGGTCCGCTTTACGCGGTGGTGGAGCGCAAGTACGGCTTCGACGAGCTCTACTCGTGGCTCTTCGCCGGCGGTGCGCGCACCGTCGGCAAGGGATTCTGGCGCGGCGGGGACCAGACGCTGATCGACGGCCTGATGGTGAACGGCTCGGCGCGTGTGGTCGGCTGGTTCTCTGGCGTGATCCGCCTGGTGCAGTCGGGGCTCGTCAACCAGTACGCGGTCGCCATGCTCATCGGGGTCCTCATCCTCACCTTCTGGTTCTGGCACAAATAGAAATGCTGCTCTCGCTGGCCATCTGGGTTCCGATCTTCGCGGGCGTCCTGGTGCTCGCGCTGGGCGGCGACCGGCGCGCCCCGCTGCAGCGCCAGGTAGCGCTCGCGGGCGCGATCCTGGGCTTCCTGGTGACGGTGCCGCTCTACACCGCGTTCCAGGCCGGCACGCACGAGATGCAGTTCGTCGAGCTCGCGCCGTGGATCGAGAGCTTCAATATCCACTACCACCTCGGCGTCGACGGCATTTCGGTGCTGTTCATCCTGCTGAACAGCTTCATCACCATCACGGTGGTGATCGCCGGCTGGACCGTGATCGAGAGCCGGGTCGGGCAGTACCTCGCCGCGTTCCTGATCCTGTCCGGGCTGCTGAACGGCGTGTTCGCGGCGCTCGACGCGGTGCTCTTCTATGTGTTCTTCGAGGCGACGCTCATCCCGATGTTCATCATCATCGGCATCTGGGGCGGGCCTAATCGCGTATACGCCGCGGTCAAGTTCTTCCTCTATACGCTGTTCGGGTCGCTCCTCATGCTGGTGGCGCTGCTCTATCTCTACAACGCCTCCGGCGGCAGCTTCGCGATCCTCGACTGGTACAAGCTGCCGCTCACGCTGACCGCCCAGGTGCTGCTGTTCTTCGGCATGCTGTTCGCGTTCGCGGTCAAGGTGCCGATGTGGCCGGTGCACACCTGGCTGCCCGACGCGCACACCGAGGCGCCCACCGGCGGCTCGGTGGTCCTCGCCGCCATCCTGCTGAAGCTCGGGGCCTACGGCTTTGTCCGCTTCACCCTGCCGATCCTGCCCGACGCCTCGCGCGAGCTTTCCTGGCTGATGATCTCGCTGTCGCTGATCGCCGTGGCCTACATCGGCCTCGTCGCCCTGGTGCAGACCGACATGAAGCGGCTGATCGCCTACTCGTCGATCTCGCACATGGGCTTCGTCACGCTCGGCACCTTCATCGCCCTGGCGCTGGTGCGCGACGAAGGCAACTTCGACGCGGCCCGGCTGGGACTCTC
>JBJMWH010000221.1:0-7039 GCA_045810245.1 Burkholderiales bacterium
GAGGGCTTCCGCCCAGCGCGCGCCGCCGAGCGCCGCTGGCGAAACCTGGTTGCCTTTCTCAAGCGCATGGAAACCGACGTCGTGCCCGGCGCGGCGCTGCGCGCGCGCTTCGGCCCGGCTCGCGCGAAAGCGACGAGCGACCGCCAGGGCTATTTCGCGTTGGAACTGCCGGCGCGCGCCGCGCCGGGATGGAACGAGGTCGAACTCGAGCTCGCCGCCGCGCCGGGAACACGGGCCATCGGGCGCGTGCTGGTGCCCTCCGCACAGGCGCGCTTCGGCATCGTGAGCGACATCGACGACACCGTCGTCTACAGCCACGTGCTCAGCAAGTGGCGCATGCTCGCCTCGCTCGCGCTGTCCAATGCACGCACGCGCAAGCCGTTCAAGGGCGCCGGCGCGTTCTACCGCGCCTTGCACGCGGGCATGAACCCGGTGTTCTACGTGTCGAAGAGCCCCTGGAACCTCTATGCGCCGCTGGTCGAATACCTCGAGGTCCAGGGCCTGCCGCTCGGGCCGCTCGTGCTGCGCGACTTCGCCCTGCGCATGGACCGCCACCACAAGGCCGAGGCGATCGAGGCCATCCTGCAGACCTATCCGCGGCTCGGCTTCGTCCTGATCGGCGACAGCGGCGAACAGGACCCCGAGATCTACGCCGCGATCGTGCGCCGCCATCCGCGGCGCATCCGCGCGATCTATATTCGATCCATTGACCCCCGGCCCGGGCGTCTGAGGGCCATTCAAGTTCTGACAAAAGAAGTGTCGCGCACGGGTTGCCAGCTGGTTCTCGCCCCCGACAGCGAGTTCGCCGCGGCACACGCGGCCGGCGAAGGACTGATCGCCGCTACCGAGCTTGCCAACGTGCGCGCCGACAAGAAAGCCGACCTCGCCCGCCCGAAGCTAGCCTAGCGCCTTCGCCGAAGCCTCGGGCGCAAGCAGCTTCTCGAAAGCCGAGCTGTCCACCGGGGCGCTGAAGTAGTGACCCTGCCACTCGTCGCAGCCGAGCGCGAGCAAGCGCGAGAGCTGGGCCTCGTTCTCGATGCCCTCGGCCGCCACCGAGATGTTCAGCGTCTTCGCGAGCACCGCGATCGCACGCACGATCGCCTCGTCGGCGGCATGCGTGTCGATCGAGCGCAGGAAGGAGCGGTCGATCTTCAGCTTGTGCACCGGAAGCTGGCGCAGATACGCGAGGCTGGAGTAGCCGGTGCCGAAGTCGTCGATCGAAATGCGCACGCCGAGCTCGCCGAGGCGGCGCAGCGTCTCGATGTTCTGCTCCAGGCTCGACATCAACACGCGCTCGGTCACCTCGAGCTCGAGCGAGGAGGGCTCCACGGCGTTCGCGCGCAGCGCGGCCGTGACCTTCTCGAGGTAGCCGCGGTGCTCGGCGAGCTCGGGCGCGGACACGTTCACCGCGATCCAGCAGCGCCCCGGGTGCGCGCGCTGCCAGGCGCCCGCCTGCGACAGCGCGCGCTCGAAGGTCCATTCGCCGATCGAGCGGATCAGGCCGCACTCCTCGGCGAGCGGCACGAAGTCGCCGGGCAGGAGCAGGCCCCGGTCCGGATGGTTCCAGCGCACCAGCGCCTCCGCGCCGACCACCAGGCGCCGGCCGCGGACCACCGGCTGCCAATGCAAGACCAGCTCGCTCCTCGCCAGTGCGTCGTGCAGCTCGTTCTCCAGGCGCAGGCGCTCGACCGAACGCGCGTGCAGCGCCGGCTCGTACATGCGCCAGGTGCCCCGCCCGCTCTCCTTCGCATGGTACTTGGCCGCATCGGCGTTGCGCAGCAGCTCGGCGAAGTCGCGCGCGTCGTTCGGATAGACGCTGATGCCGATGGAGGCGCCGACATTGAGCGTGCGCCCCTCGACGCTGAACGGCCGTGCCAGCACGCCGAGGATGCGCTGCGCGATGCCCGCGGCCTCCTCGACGCTGCGCACCGCGCGCAGCAGCACGAAGTCGTCGCCGCCCAGGCGCGCCAGCGTGTCGGACGGCATCAGGCTCTCGAGGCGCGCGCCGAGCTCGCGCAACAGCGTATCCCCGGCCTGGTGCCCGAGCGACTCGTTCACGAGCTTGAAGCGGTCGATGTCGATGAGGAGCAGTGCAAGCTGCGTGCGGCCGCGAGCCGCCTGCAGGATCGCCTGGGCGCCGCGGTCTGCGAGCAGCACGCGGTTGGGCAGCCCGGTGAGCGCGTCGCGCGTTGCGAGGTATTCGGCGCGCGCCTCGGCCTGCCGGCGCGGCGTGATGTCGGCCGCGGTGCCTCGATAGCCGATAAAAGTACCCGTCACGTCGCGCACCGGCACTGCGCTCACGGACTGCCAGATCACGCCGCGCGTGCGCGTGACGACCCGATGGACGAGCTCGCGGAAGGCGTGGCCGTCGGGCGCGTGCTGCGCGAGCCACTCCTGCACCGCGCGCTCCTCGCCGAGCGGCATGATTTCCTGCGCCCTGCGGCCGAGAAGCTCCTCGGGACGATAGCCGAGGACCGGCTCGACCCGTTCCGAGAGGAAGGTATAGCGACCCGATGCGTCCGCCTCCCACAGGTACTCGCCGGAGGCCTCCGCCATGTCGCGGAAGCGCTGCTCGCGCTCGGCGAGCGCCGCCTCGGCACGCTTGTGATCCTCGATGTCGCTCACCGTGCCCGAAGCGCGCGTCGCGCGCCCCAGGCCGTTGCGCTCGGTGACCCGGCCCGTCGCGCGCACCCAGCGCCAGCCGCCGCTCTGCGTGCGCACGCGGCAGTCGACCTGGCAGATGGTCTTCTCGCCCTTGAGCCCCGAGACGAGCTCCTTGCGCACGGTGGGCCGGTCCTCGGGATGGACCAGCTCGTTCACGTCGGCGCCGTTCATGATTCCGGCGATCGGACGGCGGCCGAGCAGGCCGGCCCAGCCCGAGCCGAGGTAGATCGCGTTCGACTCGAGGTCGAAGTCCCACTCGGCGAGGTTGGCGGCGCCGACCGCGAGCTCCAGGCGCTCCTTCGCCTCGGCGAGCGCGCGCTCGGCGCGCCGCTGCTCGGTGACGTCGCGCCCGACGCCGCGGTAGCCGAGGAAGCGGCCCGCGGCGTCCTTGCGGCTCTGGCCCGAGATGATGTGGATCTGGCGCGCGCCGCGCTCGTCGACCCGCGTCATCTCGAGGTCGAAGAACGGGCGGCGCTCTTCCATGCCCTCGTGCATGGCCTCGAGCACCCGGGACTCGACCTGCACGCCCGGGATCTCCCAGAAGCGCTTGCCGTAGGTCGGGATGCCGCCGAAGAAGGTGGCGACCGGCGTGCCGCCGGAGATCCAGGTGATGCGGTGCGCGGCGTCGGTCTCCCAGAACCAGTCGGCCGAGAGCTCGGTGAGGTCGCGGAAGCGGCGCTCGCTCTTCCTCGCCTCGGCCAGTGCCTGCGCCGCGCGCCGCGAGCGCACGTGCATCGCGATGTACACCACGCCGCAGGCGAACACGACGAGGAACAGGACGTCGAGCACTCGCTAGCGCGCCGCCGAGTCGCGCACGGGGGGCGCGACCTTCAGGACTTCATCCACCGTGGTGAGGCCGGAACCGACCTTCATCGCCCCGCTGATGCGCAGCGGCTTCATGCCTTCCTTGAAGGCCTGCTCGCGCAGCACCGCGAGGTCGGCCTTTTCGCCGACCAGGCCCTTGATGGCGGAGGAAAAGATGAGCGTCTCGTAGATTCCGACGCGCCCCATGTAGCCGGTCATGCGGCAGTCGAGGCAGCCCACCGGCTTGTAGACCTTGTCCGGGCGGTTCGATTTCCACGGCGCGACCAGCGCGTCCCAGCCGGCGTGGTCTTCGGCGCGGTTGAACTCCACCTTCTGCTTGCAGTGCGGACAGAGCGTGCGTACCAGGCGCTGCGCCATGACGCCGTTCAAGGTGGCGTTGAGCAGGTACGGCGGCACGCCCAGCTCGAGCAGCCGCGTGACCGCGCTCGGCGCGTCGTTGGTGTGCAGGGTGGAGAGCACGAGGTGCCCGGTCAGCGCAGACTGGATCGCCATCTCGGCGGTCTCGAGGTCGCGGATCTCGCCCACCATGATGATGTCGGGGTCCTGGCGCATGAGCGCCCGCACGCCCTCGGCGAAGCCGAGGTCGATCTGCGTCTGCACCTGCATCTGGTTGAACGCCGGCTCGACCATCTCGATCGGGTCCTCGATGGTGCACACGTTCACTTCGGGCGTGGCGAGCGCCTTGAGCGTGGAATAGAGAGTCGTGGTCTTGCCCGAGCCGGTGGGGCCGGTCACCAGCACGATGCCGTTCGCCCGGCCGCTCATCTCGTTCCAGCGGCGCTGATCCTCGTCGGAGAAGCCGAGCTCGCGGAAGTCGCGCACCAGCACCTCGGGATCGAAGATCCGCATCACCAGCTTCTCGCCGAACGCGGTCGGCAGGCTCGAGATGCGCAGCTCGATGTCGCCCGTGTCCGCGGTGCGCGTCTTGATGCGCCCGTCCTGCGGCCGGCGCTTCTCGACCACGTCCATGCGCGCGAGGATCTTGATTCGGCTGGTCATCGCGGCGAGCACCGAAGCGGGGATCTGGTAGACCTGGTGCAGCACGCCGTCGATGCGGAAGCGCACGATGCCGTGCTCGCGCCGCGGCTCGACGTGGATGTCGCTCGCGCGCTGCTCGAAGGCGTACTGCCACAGCCAGTCGACCACGCGCACCACATGCGCGTCGTTCGCGTCGAGCTTGTCGGCCTTGCCCAGCTCGACGAGCTGCTCGAAATTCGACAGCCCCGCGCCCGCGGCGGCGCTCTTGCTCGCCCCCTTGATCGACTTGGCGAGGTTGTAGAACTCGACCTGGTAGCGCTCGATGTCGGCCGGGTTGGCGATCACGCGCTTGATGCTGCGCTTGATCATGCGCTCGACCTCGGGCTCCCACTCGCGCACGTTGGGCTCGGAGGTCGCGACCACCGCCTCCTTCGCCGTCACGCCCACGGGCAGGATGCGAAAGCGCGTCGCGTAGGCCGAGGACATGATCTCGGTGACCGCGCTGAAGTCGATCTTGAGCGGATCGATGTGGAAATACGGCAGGCCGCTGCGCTTGGCGAGCCATTCGGACAGGTAGTCGAGGGTGAGCGAGCCGGCGCCGTTCTTCCACTTCTGCTCGGCGACGATGGCCAGTGGGTGCAGGGTGCCGCGGTAGTAACGGCGCTCTTTCTTGAGCTGCGCCGCGGGCTCGGCGCCGACCAGCTTGTCCTCGACCAGCCAGTCGAGGATTTCGGGCAGGCCGAGGCGGTTGTCCGTGCGCTTCACCGCTTCTTGCATAGGAATCAAGACTATACCGGGAAAGCCTAGAATGCGTTCATGGAGACGCCTTTGATCCGTGACGCAATCCGCCAAATCCAGGACCTGGTGGCGCAGGCGACCGGTCAAATGTTGCAAGACGACGCGGAGCGGCGCCTCGGCAGCCTCCTGCAGGCGTTGCATTCGGATGCGCAGTCCACCAGCCTGAGCGGGCGCAACTTTTCCGACCGCGATGTCACCATCCTGATCGCCGATCTGCGCGGCTTCGCCGCCATCACCGCGAGCTACCCGGCGAGCGTGGTGCTCGGCGTGCTCAACCGCTGCTTCTCGCGCATGAGCGAGATCATCGTGCGCCACTACGGCAGCATCGACAAGTTCATGGGCGACGCCATCATGGTGGTGTTCTCGGGCGATGCCGCCGAGCCGCGCAGCCACGTGCGCCGCGCGCTCTTGTGCGCGCTCGAGATGCAGATCGCCATGAACGAACTGCGTACCAGCCACCGCAGCGAAAGCGTGCCCGAGCTCTACATGGGCATCGGCATCAACACCGGCAAGGTGGTCGCCGGCCTGATCGGCTCCGAGGTGTACCGCGCTTATACGGTGATCGGCGAGGAGGTCAACCTCACGTCGCGCATCGAGGCGTTCAGCCTGCGCGGCCAGGTGCTCATCAGCGACTCGACCTACGGCCACGCCGCCGACTTCGCGCAGGTCGGCGAGCCGCTCGAGGTCTACGTCAAGGGCAAGGCCGAGAAGGTGCGCATCCGCGAGGTGATCGGCATTCCGTCGCTCGGCAAGGAAGTGCCGCGCCAGGAGATCCGCCGCAGCCCGCGCGTCGAAGTGCGGCTGCCGTTTCGCTACCAGCTCCTGCGCGGCAAGGAGATCATGGCCGAGGTCTACCGGGGCGTGATCCGCGACATCGGTTACCACGGCCTGCTCGCCGAATTCGACCAGCCGCTGGAGCTGTACGCGGAGCTCAAGCTGTCGGTCGAGCTGCTGCAGGTGTCGCACGAGGCAAAGGACGTCTACGCGCGGGTGGTGAAGCTCGTCCCGCGCCAAGGCGCGTTCCTCGCTGGCGTGGAGTTCACCTCGCTCAGCGCCGTCGACGACGCCAAGATCCAGCTTTTCGTGCAGATGGCCTTGCAGGGCGAAGAGCGCGAATAACCGTGCCGGCGCTCAACTCACAGGTCAAATTCCGCGAGGTCTGGGCGTGGAGCATGTACGACTTCGCCAACTCGGGCTACACGACCGTGGTCATCACCGCGGTGTTCAGCGCTTACTTTGTTTCTGTCGTCTCTCAAAATTCCCCCTGGGGAACCTTCGCCTGGACGGCCGCCCTCTCCGTCTCGTACGCGCTCATCCTGCTGACCGGCCCGCTGGTCGGCGCGTGGGCCGACAAGCACGGCGCGAAGAAGAAGCTGCTGTTCCTGTCGACGATCGGCTGCGTCATCTTCACCGCGTTGCTCTACTACGCCTCGCCCGGCGCCGTTGCACTGGCCTTGTTGCTGGTCGTCTTCAGTAATTACTTCTTTGGCGTCGGCGAGAACGTGATCGCGGCGTTTCTTCCCGAGCTCGCCGATTCGAAGGCCATGGGCCGCGTGTCCGGCTGGGGCTGGAGCTTCGGCTACCTGGGCGGGCTCACGTCTTTGGGCATCTGCCTGTTTTACATCCTGTCGCAACCGGGCACACCAGCGAGCGAAACCGTTCCGATCACTATGCTGATCACGGCGGCCCTGTTCGCGTTATTCGCAACCCCCACCTTCCTTTTCCTGCGTGAGCGGGCGGTGCCGCAGGTGCAGACGGAAAATCCGCTTACGCG
>JBJMWH010000222.1:0-6241 GCA_045810245.1 Burkholderiales bacterium
CGGCCTTTTCATTGTCTCTCCTCCGGAGAACTACGACCCTGACGAATTCTGAAGCTTGCGCTGGACGCGCTGATCGAATTTCGACACGTTGACGACGACCCGCTCGTGGCTGCCGTCGCCGATGAGCTCCTTCTCGTCGCGCGCCTCGACGCGGAAATGGGCTGTCCTGCCTTCCACCCGCGTCACCTCGGCGGTCGCGGTGACGCGCATCCCGACCGGCGTGGCTGCGATGTGGCGCACGTCCAGGTGCGTGCCGAGGCTCTGGTAGCCCGCGGGAAGCAGGTGCTCGATGGCGGAGAGGGCGGCGGCCTCGATCAGGTTGATCATCACGGGCGTGGCGAGCACGCGCACCTTGCCGCTGCCGATGCTCGGCGCCGTGTGCTCCTCGCCGACGACGAGCGACGCGCTTCCGTGCAGCCCAGTGATAACTTTGCCCTCCAGCATGCATGGCATGGTAACCGTACAATGCGGCCCCATGCGTTGTCTCTTCCTGATGCTCCTCATGGCCTGCGCCGGTTTGGTGCAGGCATGGCCCACAAGGCCAGTCACTTTCATCGTGCCCTATCCGCCCGGCGGCGGCACCGACATCATCGCGCGCATCGTCCAGGAGCCGCTTTCCAAGCAGCTCGGCCAGCCGATCGTGATCGAAAACCGCGGCGGAGCCGGCGGCTCGGTAGGAACCGCCGCCGCGGCGCGTGCGACGCCGGACGGCTACACGCTGCTCTTCACCCTGTCCTCGCACTCCATCAACCCGGCGATCTACGCCAATCTTCCGTTCGACACCGAGCGCGACTTTCGCCCGATTTCGCTCGTCTGCTCGCTGCCGCAGCTCTTCGCGGTGAATAACGAGACGCCCTACAGGACCTTCGAGGACCTGGTGCAATACATGAAGAAAAATCCCGGTAAGCTCGACTACGCCTCCGTCGGGATCGGCTCGCCGAGCCACATCGCAGGCGAGCTGCTCAAGCTGAAGCTGAATGCCTACATGGTGCACATTCCCTACCGCGGCGGCGGGCCCGCGGTCGCCGCCGCCCTGGCGGGCGACGTGCCGCTGGTCGTCGTATCCATCCCGGCGGCGATGTCGCAGGTGCGTTCCGGGCGCCTGCGCCCGCTCGCCGTCAGCACTCGGAAGCGCACTTCGATCCTGCCCGATGTGCCGACGGTGGCCGAAGCGACCGGGCTGCGCGACTTCGAGGTCGACTCATGGTACGCAATGTTCGCGCCGGCGAAGGCGCCCGACGAGACGGTGGCGGTGATGAACAAGGCGATCGCTACCGCGGTAGCATTGCCCGAGGTGAAGGCAAAGCTGCTCCAGCAGGGCGCCGAGGGCATGAGCTCGACCCCGGAGCAGCTCGGGGCGACGGTGAGCCGGGAGATCGCGCAATGGCACGAGCTGGTGAAGCACGTCAGGATCGAAGGCGAGTAGACCTACGCCCGCTCCGCGCGTAGTCATCATCGGTTGCGGCTTCGGCGGCCTCTGGACAGCGCAGGCGCTGGGCAAGGCGCCGGTCGAGCTGACGGTGATCGACCGTACCAACCATCACCTGTTTCAGCCGCTGCTCTATCAGGTCGCCACAGCCGGCCTGTCAGCCCCGGCCATCGCGGCACCGATCCGCCACATCCTCCGGAAGCAGCGCAACACCCTCGTGCTGATGGCCGAGGTGAAGGACATCGACCCCGCCGCGAGAAAAGTGCGCCTCGACGACGGCGGCGACATCGCCTACGACTACCTCGTCGTCGCCCCGGGCTCGACCCACAGCTACTTCGGCAACGACGCTTGGGCGGCCTATGCGCCGGGCCTGAAGACGCTCGAGGATGCGCTCGAGATCCGCGCGCGCATGCTGCTTGCCTATGAGCGTGCCGAGCGCGAGACGGACGCGGCCAGGCGCGCCGCGTGGCTCACCTTCATAGTCATCGGCGCCGGCGCCACCGGGGTCGAGCTCGCGGGCACGCTCGCCGAGATCTCGCGCCACACGCTGCGCGGCGAGTTCCGCCGCTTCGATCCGCACAAGGCACGCGTGGTCCTGGTCGAGGGCGGGGAGCGCGTGCTGCCACCCTATCCGGCCGATCTCTCGGAAAAGGCGCGGGTGCAGCTCGAGCGCCTCGGCGTCACGGTCTGGCTCGGAAAGCGCGTCACCGGCGTCGATGCCGAAGGCGTGACCATGGGCCCGGAGCGCATCGCCGCGAAAACAGTGATCTGGGCGGCCGGCGTGGCGAGCTCGCCGCTCGGCCGCTCGCTCGGGGTCCCGCTCGACCGCGCCGGACGAGTTCAGGTCGAGCCCGACCTCAGCGTGCCGGGCCACCCGGAGGTCTTCGTCATCGGCGACCTCGCCGCCGTGGCGGGCGTCCCCGGCATCGCGCCGGCGGCGAAGCAGATGGGTCGGGTCGCGGGACGAAATATCGTTAAAAGAATTTCTAATCAACCCACTGTGCCGTTCCGTTATCGCGACTACGGCCAGCTCGCGACCATCGGCCGAAGCGCCGCGGTGGCGATGTTCGGCAAGCTCAAGCTCTCGGGCTTTCCCGCCTGGTTCGTGTGGCTGACCGCGCACATCTACTTCCTCATCAACTTCCGCAACCGGCTGGTGGTGATGTTCGACCTCGCCGCCGCCTACTGGACCTTCCAGCGCTACGCGCGCGTCGTGATGCGCCCCATTCGCAGGCCACAGGCATAGAATCGAGCTCTGCCTTTCCGGGGAGGAAAGCATGGAGGAGTCCTCAGGCCGCCGCCGGTTCCTGAAATCGTCGGTCGGCGCGCTCGGCGTCGCCGCTGTTCCGGCAACCGTAGTGTCGAACCCTGCATCGTCAGCCGAGGCGCACGCCCATCAGGGGAATGTCAAAGATCAGGGCAACGCCAACGCCGAAAAGTACATGTTCTTCAGCGCGGCGGAGGTGGCGTTCGTAGACGCCGCGGTCGCGCGCCTCATTCCGGCCGACGAGCTCGGCCCGGGCGCGAAGGAAGCCGGCGTCACCTACTTCATCGACCAGCAGCTCTTCGGCGGCTGGGGAACGATGGCAAAAATGTATCGTCAGGGACCGCACGCCGAAGGCACGCCGCAGCAGGGCTACCAGTCGCCGCTCACGCCGCAGGAGATCTTCCGGGTGGCGATCCGCGAGATCAATCACCGCCTTGGAAAGCCCTTCGAGAAGCTCGCGCCGAAGGAGCAGGACGAGGCGCTGAAGAACCTCGAGGAAGGCAAGCTGGCCCTCGACGCCGTGCCGTCGCGCTTTTTCTTCAATATGCTCCTCGACAGCACGATCGAGGGCTTCTTCTCCGACCCCATCTACGGAGGCAACCGCGGCAAGGTGGGCTGGAAGCTGGTCGGGTTCCCCGGCGTCGCGGCGGCGTACACGACGCTGATCGACAAGCACGGCGTGCCCTACGCGGCCGAACCGGTGTCGATCGTCGACATGCTGGAAGGCCGCGTCGCGGCCGACGAGCACGGTCATCCGAAGCACGTGATCCTCACGCGAAAGGACTGACATGGCGACCCGACTCAAGCCCGTGGACGCCGTGATCGTCGGCGTCGGCCTCACCGGCACGATCCTCGCCAAGGAGCTCGCCGAAGCCGGCCTGCAGGTGGTGGGCCTCGAGCGCGGGCGCTGGCGCGACACCGATCCCGACTTCGGCATGCCGTACGCGCACGACGAGCTGCGCTTCGTCAAGCGCCACGAGCTGATGCAGGACCTCTCGCGCGAGACCATCACCTTCCGCAACAACGCGAACGAGACCGCGCTGCCGATGCGCCAGCTCGGCTCGTTCCGCCCGGGCGAAGGGGTGGGCGGCGCCGCGGTCCACTGGGGCGCGGTCACCTGGCGCTTCCTGCCGTGGGACTTCGAGACGAGAAGCCGCACCCTCGCGCGCTACGGCAAGGATCAGATCGCGGCCGACTGCACCAGCCAGGACTGGGGCGTGAACTACGACGAGCTCGAGCGGCACTTCGATCGCTTCGAGTATCTCTACGGCATCAGCGGCAAAGCGGGCAACATCAAGGGCAAGATCATCCCCGGCGGCAATCCGTTCGAGGGCCCACGCTCGCGCGAATACGCGAATCCCCCGCTCAAGACCGCCTATGCAGGCTCGCTCTTCCGGCAGGCGGTGGAAAAGATGGGGTTCAAGCCCTTCCCCACGCCGAGCGGCGCGCTGTCGCAGCAGTACACCAACGAGTACGGCGCAACGATCAACGCTTGCGTGTATTGCGGCTACTGCCAGTTCTTCGGCTGCGAGATGGGAGCGAAGGCGAGCCCGCAGACCGCGGTGCTGCCCAATCTCATGAAGCAGAAGAACTTCGAGCTGCGCACGCACGCCAACGTCACCAAGGTCAACCTCGACTCGGCGAAGAAGCGCGCGCTCGGCGTTACCTACGTCGATTCGCGCGGCCGCGAGTTCGAGCAGCCCGCCGACATCGTTCTGCTGTGCTCCTATGTCCTGAACAACGTGCGCTTGATGCTGATGTCCGGAATCGGCAAGCCCTACGATCCGGCGGCGAACACCGGCGTGGTCGGGCGCAACTATGCCTACCAGACCCCGTCGGGCGTGACTCTGTTCTTCGAGGACAAGGTGTTCAACCAGTTCATGGCGGCCGGCGGCCTCGGCATGACCATCGACGAGTTCAATGGCGACAACTTCGACCACTCGGGCCTCGGCTTCATCGGCGGCGGCGCCATCTCGGCGGCGACCACCGGCTCTCGCCCGATCGAGGTGCGCCCGGTGCCGCGCGGCACGCCGCGCTGGGGCCCGGAATGGAAGCAGGCGGTGGCGAAGTACTTCAACCGTTCGTTCGGCATCGCGATCCAGGGCGCCTGCCAGAGTTATCGGGGCAACTACCTCGACCTCGATCCGACTTACCGCGACTCCTGGGGCCTGCCGCTCCTGCGCATGACCTTCGACCGGCACGAGAACGAGCACAAGATGTCGACCTGGCTCACCAACAAGGCGGCCGAGATCGCAAAGACGATGGCGCCCTCGAAGATGAACGTGAACCCGCGCACCGAGAAGTACACGATCGTGCCCTACCAGAGCACGCACAATACCGGCGGCGCGGTGATGGGCGCGGACCCATCGACCAGCGCGGTGAACAAATACCTGCAGAGCTGGGACGTGCCGAACGTGTTCGTCATCGGCGCGAGCGCCTTCCCGCAGAACGGCGGCTACAACCCCACCGGCACCGTCGGGGCGCTCACCTTCCACACTCTCGACGCGATCAAGAGCCGCTACCTCAAGCGCCCGGGCCTGCTGAGCTAGCGGCGCAGAAGCGCCATCACCTTGCCTTGTGGCTTGGCGCGCAGCGGCGGCTCGCCCGCCTGCCGGGAGACGATTACGCGCCGCCGGTCTATCGCGAGCATCTGCATCGGCAGGTGCTCCGCGCGCAGCAGCTCATAGGTTTCCGGGCGCATCGCGGCGTAGGCGCGCTCCGAGTCCATCCAGCGCCGTTTGAATTCCTCCAGGGTCGGGACGAAGCGATCCGGCTCGGCGGCAATGCCGGGCGCAAGCTCGCCGCGATAGTTCACGAGCGTCAGCGTGCGCCCGAGATAGAACGCCAGGCTCGGGTCGAATTGACCCACGCTGTAGAACGGCAGCTCGGGCGCGAAGTCTTTGTCCTCGCCCAGGAACTGCTCGGCGAATTTCTCGGTGGAGTAGTTCTCGTCCACGCCGTGCAGCCCGGAAAGGCACAGCTGCAGGCCGGCCATGCTGCCGAACGACAGCAGCAGGAAGGCGAGCGCGCTGCGGCGCTCGCTCAACCACCAGGCGGCGAGCGCGCAGCCCGCCAAGGTGATCGAACCGGCGAGAAACCACGGCAGGTAGGCAATCACCTCGGCCGCAATCTGGTCCAAGCTCGAGATGCGCGGCAGCGCGAAGGCGAGCGCCGCGGCGCCCGCGGCGGCGCCAAACAAGGCCGGCCATTTCACCTCGATGCGTGCGCGCAGCGCGAAGTCGCGCCCGATCAGGAGCGCGAGAGCCGGGAACACCGGCAGGATGTAGGCCGGCAGCTTCGACTTGGACAAGCTGAAAAACACGAGCACCACGGCGATCCAGATGAGGAGGAGGCGCTCGACCTTGAGCCGCGACCCGTCGCGTGCCGCGAGCGATCGGCGCAGGACGCCCGGCAGCGCCGGCGTCCAGGGCATCATGCCGACCAGGACGACGACCGCGAAGTACCACCACGGGCCGGGGCGGTTGTGCCCAGGCAGCGCGTAGCGCGCGAAGTGCTCGTGCAGCACGAAGAAGTCGAAGAATTCA
>JBJMWH010000223.1:0-7034 GCA_045810245.1 Burkholderiales bacterium
AATCCACTAGGCACTCCTGCACCGTTCGAAGTGAAGGGCGCGCAAACCGTACGCAATTGCCAGCTCGCCGAGGAGCCAAGCGGCGTCCTTATAAATGCAGTCTCAAAGGAGCCGTTCACCTACAAGGATGCCTGCGTCGAGCGCAACCCGCACGTCGGCTACGACGTCGCGGCGACCGTGGCGGTGAGAGGCGAGGTCGGCGCGTTCCTGACGACGCTCTTCAAGCTCTACTAGGCGAAGACGTAGGCGTCCATCGCCAGCACGCCGCTGTCGATGGCGTCGTAGACGCGCTCGGGCTTGGCGTGCTCCGGCGCGGCGCCGAGGGCGAAGAAAAAGGGCAGGAAGTGCTCGTCGGTGGGATGCGCCCGCACCCCGTGCGGCGAGCGCGAGCGGTACTCGAGCAGGTCTTCGACATTGTCTTGGTTGAGCCGGTCGAAAACCCAGGCCTGGAAGTCGCGCGCGTACGGGGCCGGGGCGCCCTGGCCGCGCGCCCAGTCGCGCAGGTTGTGCGTCAGATGCCCCGAGCCGATGAGGAGCACGCCTTCCTCGGCAAGAGGTCGCATTGCCCTGCCGAGGTGAAAGTGGTGCCGCGCGCCGAGCGCCGGCTGTACCGAGATCTGCACCACCGGCACGTCGGCCTCGGGATAGGCGTAAAGGAGCGGTGCCCACGCGCCGTGATCCAGCCCCCGGGTGGCGTCGATCGATGCGCCGAAGCCGGCCTCGCGCAGCAGCGCCTGCGCGCGCTGCGCAAGCTCCGGAGCGCCTGGCGCGGGATAGCGCAGGCGGTAGAGCGGCTCGGGAAAATTGTAGAAGTCGTGAATCGTCTGGGGCTTCGCCGAGCCCGTGAGCATCGGCAGGTCGGTTTCCCAGTGCGCCGACGAAATGAGGATCGCGCGCGGCCGCGCGAGGCGCCGGCCGAGCGCCTTCCACGCCTCGCCGGCCGGCCCGGGCTGCAGCGCATGCATCGGCGAGCCGTGGGAGACGAAGACGCTCGGCGCCGCGCTCATGCCGCCTTCTTCAGCAGGCCTTCCGCCTGCATCGCTTCCTGGACCTTGGGCCGCGCGCCCACGCGCTTGTGGAATGCGGCGAGGTTCGGCCAGCGGGCGAGGTCGATGCCGGTCGGCTTGGTCCAGCCGAGCAGTACGAAGAGGTAGGCATCGGCAACCGTGAACGTCTTGCCCATCACGTAGTCCTTGCCCGCGAGCTGCTGCTCGATCCAGTCGAAGCGCGAGGCGAGGTTCTGCTTGGCGATCGGCTTGTAATCCTCGGGCGTGTTCGGCCTGAAGAGCGGCGAGAACTGCTTGTGCACTTCCGAGGTGAGGAAGTTGAGCCACTCCTGCAGCCGGTAGCGCTCGATACTGCCCGCCTTCGGCGCGAGGCCGGCGTCGGGTTTCCGGTCGGCGAGGTACTGCACGATCGCCGGGCCTTCGGTGAGGATCTGGCCGTCGTCGAGCTCGAGGGCGGGCACGTAGCCGCGCGGGTTCACTTCGCGGAAATCGCCGCCGCCTTCGATGGCCTTCGTTTTGTTGTCGACCTTTTTCAGTTCGACGGGAATGCCGAGCTCGCGGGACACGATGTGGGGCGAAAGCGAGCAGGCTCCGGGAGCGTAGTAAAGCTTCATAGTCGTTCTCCTTTCAGGACACAGCTTCGAGCGCCAGCCGCAAGTTGGGTGCCCGCAGCCGGTTTGCAAGAGCGTAGCGGCCGTCGCCGAGCAATGCCTGCACGAGCGACGCGGCGATCAGGAACAGCGGGTATTCCCAGCCGCCATTCGGCGCGTTGAAGACCCAGCCGTTCCCCGCATGGACCCAGGCGGCGCCCGCAAGGACGGGAATCAGCGCCAGCGCGACCCAACGGGTGCCGACGCCGGCTACGAGAAGCACGCCGCCAACGAGCTCGGCCAGGAACGTGGCGTAAGCGAGGCCCGCTGGCAGCCCCAGCGACTGGAAAAACTGCGCTGTGCCCGGCAAAGTGAAAGTCAGATATTTGAGGATCAGGGAGTGGGCGATGAACATGGCGCCAAGCGAGATGCGCAGCAGCGTTGCAGCGTAGGGCGCAGTACGGGAATCGATCATGGGGCAATCCTTTTAATGTATGGGGCGGATGGCAAGGAGTATGAAAGTCCCATGAGGCGGGATAAAGGGCCTTATCAGGGATTCATTATTCCGAGAATCGTTGTAATCTCCGCACCGTGGACCGCTTCCAGGCGCTGCGGGTGTTCTCCCAAGTGGTCGAGGCCGGCAGCTTTTCAGGCGCCGCCGAGAAGCTCGGGCTCTCCACGACGGCCGCGTCGCGCTACGTCGCGGAGCTGGAGGGGCATCTCCAGACGCGCCTGCTGAACCGCACGACCCGCCGCGTAAGCCTCACCGAAAGCGGCCGCGCGTTGTACGAGCGCGCAGTGCAGCTGCTTGCCGACCTCGAAGAGGCCGAGCAGGAGGCAAGCCGCGCCGCGGTGGTGCCGCGCGGCACGATCAAGCTCACGACTTCGATGAACTTCGGCGTGCGCCATGTGGCACCGGCGATCGCCGCATTTCTCGGCGCGCACCCCGGAGTACGGTTCGACGTGTCGCTTTCGGATCGCATCGTGGATCTCGTCGAGGAAGGGTTCGACCTGGCGGTGCGCATCGGCGCGCCGGGCTCGGACAACGTGGTGGCCCGCAAGCTCGGCGAGACGCGCCTGGTGCCGTGCGCCTCGCCGGCCTACCTGAAGGCGCATGGGGCACCGCGGGTGCCCGAAGACCTCGCGCGGCACAACTGCCTCACCTACGAGTACGTGGCGCCGCGCAGCCTCTGGTCCTTCCGCGACGCCGCCGGGGCCGAGCGCAGCGTGCGCGTGCGCGGCAGCCTGCACGCGAACAACGGCGACTTGCTTGCTCAGGTCGCCGCCCAGGGCGCGGGCATCGTGTTCGAGGCCGCGTTCATTGTCGGCCCGGAAGTGCGCGCGGGCCGGCTGGTGCCGCTCCTGCAGGATTTCGTTTCCGCTCCGATGCCGATCTATGCGGTGTACCCGAGCCGCAAGCACCTTTCGGCGAAGGTGCGGCTGTTCGTCGACTTCCTGCTCGAACGCTTCGCCCGCTCGCAGGACTGGAGCGCAGCCTGAGGCTCCTGCTCGCAAGCTTGCTGCTGCAGGTCTCGCTGTGCCAGGCCGCGGCGCCCGAGTGGCTGATCGCCACGGACCAGCCCGCCGTGGTCGCCGGCACGCCGTTCGAAATCATCGTGGCGGGCACGCTGGGCAAGGATCCGCTCCCCGACGAGATCGAAGTGCGCCTGCGCACTGAAATCGAGCAGCGCGTCCTCGTGCTGCGCGCGCAGGGCCCGGTCGAGAACGGACGCCGCAGCTACGCCGGCGACATGCCTGCCGGCATGTCGGGCAACGTGCAGGTCGACCTCGTCGGGCGCGATTCGAGCGTGCTCCAGCTCGTGGTCGCGCAGTCCGGACAGAAGCTGCCGGGCACCGGGCGGCACGCCCCGGGCGAGTACGAACCGCCGCTCTCTGAGAACGATCCGATGTACTTCATCATCGGCGCGCGCGATGGCTGGACGGCGCGCTTCCAGCTCTCCTTCAAGTACCGCCTGTTCGATCTTGGGACGGGCTTCGGCCGCGAGCAGCCCTGGCTCGCGGGCTTCTACTTCGGCTACACGCAGAACTCGATCTGGGATCTCTCCTCCCAGTCCAAGCCGTTCCGCGACACGAGCTACCAGCCGCAGCTCTTCTGGAAGTGGGACCGCTCGGACGAGAAGACCTTCGTCGACAGCCTGCGCTTCGGCGTCGAGCACGAATCGAACGGCGGCGACGCCACCAACTCGCGCTCGATCAACACCGTGTTCATTCGCCCGGAGTGGCACCACAGCTTCGCCAACCGCCACGAGATCCAGTTCATCCCCAAGCTCTACAGCTACCTGGAAAAAGACGAGAACCCCGATATCCAGCAGTACCGCGGCTATGTCGACTGGCAACTGCGCTACGACGCCGCCGGGGAATGGGTCGGTACGCTGATCGGCCGTTACGGCACCTCGGGGAAGGGCAGCCTGCAGGTGGACCTGTCGAGGCGCGCTCGCGACCTGCGCTTCGGTCCGGTCGGAGGCTATTTCCACCTGCAATATTTCACTGGCTACGGCGAGTCGATCCTCGATTACAACGTGCGGCGGCCGTCTCAGCTCAGGATCGGGTTCGCGATCGTGCCGTGATAATTCGGGCTCTGACCCCGAATTGTCAGGTGTCTTCGGTGCGCGGCGGGCGCCAGGTGTACGGCACCGGCCCCGGTGCGCGCAGCACGCGCAGCATGCGCAGCGCGCCTTCCTTGCGTCCTTCGCCGCTGCGGTAATAGCCGGGAACGAGCACCGTCTCGTAGAAGCTCATCGCCCGGTAGAAGCGCCGCGCGGCGTCGTTGTTCGAGCGCAGCTCGAGATGGATGCTCGCCATGCCCGCGACGCGCGCCGACTCGACCAGCCACTCGAGCAGTCGCTGGCCGATGCCGAGCCTGCGGTGCGAAGGACGCACCGCGAGGAGCACGAGGTGTGCGCGCTCGTCGCCGAACTCCATGATGGCAAAGCCGGTGATCGCGCCGCGGGCGCCGGCCGCCGTAGAGGCTGCGGGCGCCTTGCCGCTTTCGCACGCCACCACGACGAGGGTCTCGCGGTCGCGGACCGCGCGCATGACGCGCCCCGCGTCGTATTTCCACCCGAGGCCCGCCTCGATGAAGTCGCGCGACATCAGCGCGATGGCCTGGGCATCGCGCGGCTCGGCAAGTCGGATGGTGATGGCGCGTGGCGTCACGATTGGATTGAATTGTGCCACGTTCATCCGCAGAGGGCGAATGTCCTCTATGCCCTGAAAAGACTATTGGTATGCTCGCCCGAGGCCCAAGAAAACGGGGGGCACGCATGAACACCGCCGCCGAGTTCGCGCAGGGGATTGGCACGCGTTCGGCCGACGCGGCTGCGCGCAAGCGCGAGCTTTTCTTCTCCGCGGCGGCCGCTCCGGCGGCGCGCCATTGGGAGCGCAACGCGCTCTACGAGCAGGACGCCATCGGCAGGCTGATGGAGCCCGTGATCGGCGCCTTCACGCCGGAGTGGAGCGTGGAGGAAACGGTCGACGCGCTGCGCGAGAGTGTGAAGAGGAATTTCATCACCTACGTGTGGGTGGTCGACGGCGAGGGCAGGCTCGCCGGCATCGTCACCATGCGCGACCTGCTCTTCGCAGCCAAGCGCGCCACGCTGGCGCAGGTGATGGCGCGCGACCCGTTCGTGCTACAGGCGGCGATGCCGCTCAGGGAAGCGATGAGGCAGGTGCTCGACCGGCACTATCCCGTGTACCCGGTGGTGGATGCCTGCGGCCGCCTCACCGGACTGATGCGCGGCCAGGCGATATTCGAGGCTCAGGCGATCGAGATCTCGCTGCAAGCGGGCAGCATGATGGGCGTGGAAAAAGAAGAGCGCATCGCGACGCCGTGGTATCACAGCTTGAAGTTGCGCCATCCGTGGCTTCAGCTCAATCTCGTGACGGCCTTTCTTGCGGCCGCGGTGGTGGGCCTGTTCCAGGACACGCTCGATCGCCTCGTGATCCTCGCGCTGTTCCTGCCGGTCCTCGCGGGCCAGTCGGGCAACACCGGCTGCCAGGCGCTGGCGGTGACTCTGCGCGGCATGACCCTCGGCGAGCTCAAGCCGGGCGCCGAGCGGCGCATGGTCTCGAAGGAAGCCTGGCTCGGCTGCCTCAACGGCGTCGGCGTCGGCGCCGCCGCCGGCATCGGCATGTTCATCACCGCCGCGGGCCAGCATCAGGCGCGGCCGTTCATGCTCGGCTTCGTGGTGTTCCTCGCCATGATCGGCGCGTGCATCGCGAGCGGCGTTTCCGGCGCGCTGGTGCCGCTCACGCTCAAGCGGCTGGGCTTCGACCCGGCGACGGCCTCGAGCATCTTCCTCACCACCGCGACCGACGTGGTCAGCATGGGAATGCTGCTGGGTCTCGCGACGATTCTGGTGCGCTAGAGGTAGAGCATCTTGCGCGTCATCCCGCCGTCGGCCACGAAATTCTGGCCAGTGATGAAGCCGGCTTGGTCCGAGATCAGAAAGGCGACCAGCGCGCCGACGTCGGCGGGGCGCCCGGCGCGTCCGACCGGATGCTGCGCGTGGTCTTTTCTCGAGAGCTTCGCTTTCGCGATCCAACCCGGGCTGATGCAGTTCACGCGGATGCGCGGTCCGAGGCTCATGGCCAGCGCGTGGGTGAGCGCGACCACGCCGCCCTTGCTCGCCGCGTAGGCCTCGGTGCTCGGCTCCGACTGCAGCGCGCGCGTCGAGGCGATGTTGACGATCGCGCCCGAGGTCTTGCGAAGATGCGGCACGCAATGCTTGGTCATCAGGAAGACCCCGGTCAGGTTGACGCCGATCCTGCGGTTCCACGCCCGCAGCGATAGCTTCTCCACCGGCGGATCGGCCGGGTCGGCCAGGCCCGCGTTGTTGATCAGCGCGTCCAGCCGGCCGAAGCGGCGCAGCACCGCCTGCACGCAGATCCTGACCGACGCTTCGGCTGCGACGTCGCAGCGGAAGAACGCGGCCGCGCCGCCGTCCGGACGGTCTAGATCCGCCACCGCTACGCGGTAGCCGCGCTGCCCGAGGAGCGCCGCGGTCCCGCGCCCGATGCCGCGGCTGCCGCCCGTGACCAGCACTGTCTTTTGTGTCTGCAGTGGCTTTTGCCTCATAGCCGAAAAGAGTATTCTCAAAGGCCGCCCGCGTGGGCGCGCTCGGCACCTTTAAGGAGGGCCACCATGCAGGTCCAGGAAATCCTTCGGGTCAAGGGCAATCGGCTGCTGTGCATCGAGCCGTCGGGACAGGCCACGGAGGCGGTGCGAACCATGGCGCGCGAAAACCTCGGATCGCTGGTGGTTCTGGAACGCGAGCGGATGGTCGGCATGCTCACCTTCCATGAGCTTCTGCGCGCGCTCGCGCTGCGCGGCGGCACGCTGGGCGACCTCGAGGTGGGCGAGATCATGGATCGGGAGCCGGTGACTGCCACCCCCGACATGGAAGTGAACGACCTG
>JBJMWH010000224.1:0-3530 GCA_045810245.1 Burkholderiales bacterium
GGCAACATCCCTCCGCGGGCCTGTTCTTTTTCGGCTAGCGCCAGGGGGCGGCCCTGAGGGCACTCGGCAGGTAGAGCGGATGCGCCGGCTCGCCGCTGCCGTTCAGGCGCAGCGCGTGCAGCGAGGCTTTGTTTCGACTGAGCAGTTCCAACACTTTTTTCGAGCGGCCAAGATGCGCGCCATGGTTTCCCCAGGCGCAGACCACGAGGTCTGCTTCCTTTGCTGCTTTCAAAATCGCCGCGTCGTTTAGCGAGCCGACAGGATCGCGCGCGGCCTTCATCTCGTCCGGTTCCGTCGCGCGCCAGCCGAAAAGATTGGTCACGACGAGCGCGCCGAAGCCCCAGCGCTCGGCGTAGAGACGCGCGCGCGTGCACGACGGATCGAGCTTCACCTCGTCCGCGGTGCTGGGATTGAGCATCAGGAAGTTCGCCACCGGCGCTTTCGGGTCCCACTGCCTCCACAGGAGGTAGCGCCACCGGCGGCAGCGTGAGAACTTCGCGCCGGAGGTCGTCAACGCGATCACGTTTCCTACTATAGGACATCCCGAATGCTGCGTGCCGCCGCTACCAGCGGGTCAAGGAAGCTGTCGGGCCGAGGCTCAGGGAATCGGCAGAATGATGGTGACGGGGGTTCCGAGCTCATGGGTGCCGGCCACCTGGCCGGTGCCGTCGTCGCGCACTGCCATGGTGAGCTCGCGCGGCGTGATGGTGAGCGCAATCGCCACCCGGCTCGCGGCCGCGTGGCGCGCGATGTTGCTCAACGCCTCGTTGTAGGCCTCGAACATCGCCGTGGCGCAGTCCTCGGGCAGCTCGGAGCCTGCGGCGTCGTTTATCGTCAGCTCACACAGAATTCCGGTGCACTTCTGGAACTGGTGCGCGTGCCATTCGATGGTCGCCGCAAGGCCCAGCGTGCCGAGCAGGATCGAGCCGAGCTCGGCCGTGACTTGCCGGGTCCACGTGCTGTCGCCGTGCAATCGGTCGCCCGAGCCGTTTACCCTCCGGGTGTCCGCCTGGATGGCCGAGCGCAACCGCATCGTGATCGATGTCAGGCCCTCTTCGAGCTCATCATACATGGCGCGCCCGGGATGGTGGCGCATGCGGTCCCCGGCTGGATGGTTCCAGAGGTCGGATCGTGCGCCCGGGCGCGGCGCCGTTCCGTTCGCTATCGCACACAAGCTACTTGTGGATCGGGTCGATCTCGTGCTGACGGGCTAGCCATTCGGCAAGCCGCTTTTCATTGGCTTGCCTGGTGATGCATGCGTCGCCTGGATCTTGCCCAGCAGCCGCTGCCGCTCGCCAGCCACCACGCTGGCGTAGTCTGCGGTCAGGCCCTGCCCCATTGCTTCCTGGCGATGCCCTTGAGCTGCCTCCAGGTGCCTGCGATGCGATCCCAGTTCATTGTCTTCCTCAGCGCCCGAGCAGTTCGCCGGCGGGCTTCAGCGATTCGATGCGGTCGAACACCACCTTGGCGATGGCGAGCAGCGGTGCGCCAAGCAGCAGCCCCCATACGCCCCACAGCCATCCGAAAAAGAGCAGCGCGATGAACAGCACCGCGGCGTTCACGCGTGCGAAGCGGCTTTGCAGCCAGGTCGTGAAAAGAAAACCGACCACCGCGGCCACCGCGAGCGAAGCGCCGGCCACGGCGGCCGCCGACAGCAGCGAGCCGAATTGCAGATAGCCGGCGAGGCCGCTGGCAAGCGCGATCGCAACCGGGCCGAGATAGGGAACGAAATGCAGCACGCCGGCGGCAACGCCCCATACGGGCGCCTGCTCGACGCCGAGCGCCGCGAACGCGAGCCAGGTGCCGGCCGCGACCAGGGCGTGGGTCAGGACCATGCAGAAGAGGTAGCGCTGCACCTGCGTGTCGATCTCCTCGAGCATGCGCACGGCGTCCTTCTTGGCCGCGAGCGACGGCCCGACGAGCTGCACCACCTTGCGCCGGAAGTGCTCGCCCGCCGCCAGCAGGAAAAACGCGAGCAGGAGCACGATCGGCGCCTGCGCCGCGACCGCAATCGCCAGGCCCGACTGGGCAAGCAGGTAATCGTGCAGCCATGCGTTCGAGGACCGCGCGGATTGGCCTGCGCCGGCCGCATCGGCGGCGGCACCCTCCAGCTCTCCGGCGGCTTCCTGCATGTTTTGCAGCGCCGTCGGCCCGCCGCCGGTGCGCGCCTCGCTGAGCCCCTGCCGCAGCTTGCGCGCCGCGTGGGGCAGCCTTTCGGCCATCGCGGAGACGTCGTCGCTCAACGTGAATGCGATCCAGGAAAAGCCGGCGACGAGCGTGGCGAGCACCAATGCCGCCGCCACCGCACGGGGTATGCGCCATTTGCCAAGCCAGTCCACCGCCGGGCGCAGGGCGTAGCTCGCCAGGATTCCGATCAGCAATGGAATGACAAACGCGCGCGCAAGATAGAGCGCCGCGATGAGCGCGAGGAGCGCAAGTAACCCCGGCGCACGGTAAAGCATCAGTTGAGCGGGTCCGAGCCTTCGATGAACATCAGCCGCTCGCCCTGGCGCCAGCTCATCGGCATCTCTTCACGGAATACGTGGCTCGAGCCGTCGCCCATGCGTACGGTGTATTCGTAGCTCGCCGGCGCGCGCGCATCGGCGCCGGGCGGCGTGATCTCGCGCTTGGACTCGATCCACCCGCGCAGCTTGGCGTGGCTCTCGGTACCCGTCTGCACGGGCTGCGGCGACGACGCCAGCATGGGCTCGCACGCTGAGATCATCACGCGGGTCAGCGCGGACACGGCACACAGGAGCAAATGAACTGGAGCCGGCACTCCAATGCCCGAGTGCGGCACTACGGGACGAGCTTGCCGAGTGCCTCGGCGCAGGCCGTAGCGACCTCGCGGTTCGGCTCGGCGGTGCTACCGGGCATCGTTGCCCAACCGCCTTTTCCCACGTAGTCGGCCTGCTCCCAACTTATCTTGATTTCTTTCAGCGCCGCAAGATTGGCCGGCGCCTTGTCACTCGCCCTGAACCGGGCGACGCATATCGGTGTCAGCGACGATACGATCGCTGCATCCGCGCGTGCGCCGGCAAGCTTCTCCGCTGCGCCGCCGGTCACCCAGCCGCCCCAGTTGAACCCGACGACTGCGAGGGCGACCGCGCCCGCTGCCATGCCCCAGAGGAAGGGATTGGTTTGGACAGGAAGTTCGGGAATGTTCATAGGGTTTCCTTGAACTGGTTGGAGGGAGACTCACGGGAAGGCGTTCGCGCCTTCCACTGCCCTAGTCTCCCCTGCTTCCGATGGATGTTCTGTGCGCTGTCGTTCATAGGCCAATCGGCCACGAGGGCGACGGTCGCCGGACCCTCGGCATGGCACCCAAAGGTCCACATCGGGGGCGGGCCGTAAGCCGTGTGCCAGCAAAGGCCGGTGGCGTTCATGACGGGCGCGCCTCGCGTATCGAGGAGCAGCGCCTTCTCGTTCTCGTCCCGTACTTGCCTATCGAGAAGCAGCGGCTTCGCGTTCTCGTTCCTTTGCGCGTTTGCGGCTGAAAAGACGCCCAGCGCGACAGCGCAGGCGACGGC
>JBJMWH010000225.1:0-3411 GCA_045810245.1 Burkholderiales bacterium
GCGACGTGGTGCAGGACGTCTACATCCGGCGCGTGCAGAAGCTCGGCAACGAGCTGGTGAACGTGCCCTTCGACAAGGTGCTTCAGGTGAAGGATCCGGCCGGAGAACGCAGGAAGAAGCAGAAGTCGTAGCAATCGATGCTGGCCTCGCTCGCGGGCGTGCTCTTCGACGGGTTCGCCTACGGGATGCTGCTGTTCCTGCTGTCGGTGGGGCTCACCGTGACGCTCGGGATGATGAACTTCGTCAACCTCGCGCACTGCAGCTTCGCCATGGTCGGCGGCTACGCCACCGTCACCCTCATGAACCGGTTCGGCTGGCCGTTTCTCGCCACCCTTCCGATGGCTTTCATCGCGGCCGCGGTGCTCAGTATCTTTCTCGAAAGGACCCTGTATCGCCGCCTGTACCGCGCGAGCGACCTCGATCAGTGCCTGCTCACCATCGGCATCGTGTTCATCTCGGTCGCGGCGTTCGCCTGGTTCTATACCTCGGAGCAGCAGTCGGCCCAGGTGCCGCAGTCCCTGCGCGGCTCGGTCCAGGTCCTCGGCCAGAGTTTCGCCACCTACCGCATCTTCCTGATCGCGGTGTCGCTCGCCATCACCGCCGTCCTGGTGCTGCTGCTCGAAAGAACGCGCTTCGGCGCCCGGGTGCGCGCCGCGGTCGACAACCAGCGCATGGCGCGCGGCCTGGGTATCGACGTCGAGCGCACGTTCATGATCACCTTCGCGCTCGGCGGCGGCCTGGCCGGCCTCGGCGGCGCGCTGGCGATCCAGATGGTCGGCCTCGACCCGAGCTTCGCGCTCGCCTATCTCGTCTACGTGCTGATCGTCGTGGCGGTGGGCGGGCTCGGCTCGATCGCGGGCTCGTTCGTCGCCGCAGTGGTGCTCGGGATCAGCGACATGGCCGGCAAGTACTACTTCCCGTGGCTCGGCGCCTTCCTCATCTACCTCGTGATGGTCGCCCTCCTGATGTGGCGGCCCTTGGGTCTGCTTGGCAAACGCTAACGTCAAGCCCCTCGAAGCGGTGTTCTGGCTTGCCACGCTGCTGCCGTTCGTCCTCACTCCGAATTACCTGTCGCTCGCGAGCCAGATCGCGATCACGGCGCTCTTCGCGCTGTCGCTCGACCTCATCCTGGGCTATGCCGGCGTCATCTCGCTCGGGCACGCGGCGTTCTTCGGCGCCGGCGCCTACACCGCGGGGCTCATCGCCAAGCATGGCTGGAGCGAGCCGCTCAGCGGCTTATTGATCGCATGCATTGCTTCGGGGCTTCTCGGTTATGCGCTGAGCCACATCATCGTTCGCTTCCGCCACCTCGCCCTCATCATGCTGACCCTCGGCCTCGGGCTGCTGGTGCACGAGGCGGCGAACAGCGCGAGCGCGTACACCGGAGGCGCCGATGGGCTGCAGGGCTTTCGCGTGCCCGCGGTCCTGGGGTTCAAGTTCGACCTGTATGGCACCACGGCCTACGCCTATGCGCTGCTCGTCCTGTTCCTCTGTTTCCTGGTCGCCAGGCGAATCATTCATTCGCCCTTCGGCCTCGCCCTGCGCGGGATCCGCGAGAACGTGACGCGCATGTCGGCGATCGGCGCACCGACGCGCGCGCACCTCCGCAAGGCCTACACCATCGCCGCGGGGATGGCCGGAATCGCCGGCGCGCTGCTCACCCAGACCACCTCGACGGTGTCGCTCGAGACGCTGTCGTTCGGCCGCTCCGCGGATGTGCTGGTGATCCTGATCCTCGGCGGCGCCGGGCGCCTCTACGGCGGCATCGTCGGCGCCATCATCTACATGGTGGCGCGCGACCAGTTCTCCGGCATCAACCCGCAGTACTGGTACTTCTGGATCGGCCTGCTGCTCGTCGCCGTAGTGATGTTCCTTCCCAACGGGATCCTCGGGGGCCTCGCAAAATTCTCTCGACCAAGAAGCTGAGCAAGCGCTTCGGCTCGCTGGTGGTGGCGCAGGACATCGAGCTCGAGCTGCCGCAGGGCGTGCGCCATGCGCTGATCGGACCGAACGGCGCCGGCAAGACGACGCTCCTCAACCTGGTGACCGGGATGCTGGCGCCCGACGCCGGCCAGATCCTGCTCGGCGGCGAGGACATCACGGGCGTCAAGCCCGAGGGCCGCGTGCGCCGCGGCCTCGCCCGCACTTTCCAGATCAATACGCTGTTCCCGCAGCTGACCGTGCTGGAGTCGGTGGCGCTGGCGGTGCTCGAGCGCGACGGCCATGCGCACAACTGGTGGCGCGGACTGACCCGCTTCGGAGCCGAGCTCGACGAGGCCGCTTCGATTCTTCAATCGTTGAACCTGCAAAAAAGCCTTCAGCGCTCGACGCGCGAGCTGCCCTATGGCGAGCAGCGCCTGCTCGAGATCGCGCTCGCGCTTGCGACGCGGCCGCGGGTGCTGCTGCTCGACGAGCCTGCGGCCGGGGTGCCCAAGGAGGAGAGCGCCGAGCTCTTCGCCGCCATCGCGGGCCTGTCGAGCGCGCTCACCGTGCTCTTCATCGAGCACGACATGGACGTCGTGTTCCGCTTCGCGAGCCGTATCCACGTCATGGTCGGCGGCCGCATCCTGGTGCAGGGAACGCCGGAGGACATCGCAAGGGATCCACGCGTGCGGGAGGTTTACCTGGGAAAGGCGCACCGTGTCCCTGCTTGAACTGCACGACGTTCGCGCCGGCTACGGCGACTCGGTCGTGCTCGACGGTCTCTCGCTCGAGCTCGCCGAGGGCGGCAGCCTTGCCGTGCTGGGCAGGAACGGCGCCGGCAAGAGCACGCTGCTCCTCACCATCATGGGCTTCACCAGCGTGCGCCGCGGCAGGATCGTGCTCAGGGAAAGGGAAATCCTCGGATTACCGGCGCACCGGCGCGCCCAGCTCGGCATCGGCTGGGTGGCGCAGGAACGCGACATCTTCCCTTCGCTCAGCGTCGAGGAGAACCTCACCGTCGCGGCAAGGCCCGGCCAATGGAGCCTCGAGCGGGTGTACAGCCTCTTTCCACGCCTCGAGGAGCGCCGATCGAACCGGGGAAACCAGCTCTCGGGGGGCGAGCAGCAGATGCTCGCCATCGCGCGGGCGCTCATGACCAATCCGGCGCTGCTGCTCCTCGACGAGCCGCTCGAAGGCCTCGCGCCGATCATCGACGAGGAGCTTGCGTCCGCGCTGAAGCGCCAGCAGGGTGTCGCGATCGTCCTGGTCGAGCAGAACGCAGAGGTGGCGCTCGCCCTGACCGAGCAGGCCGTCGCGCTCGAGCGCGGCCGCATCGTGCATCGCGCGCCGTCGGCGGAGCTCGCGCGCGACGCGCCGACGCTCGAGCGCTACGTCGGGCTCAAGCTCGCCTGATCTTCAGTGCAGAACGCGGGCGAAGGTGCGGTTGTGCAGGAGCCCGCCCGCCGTGGGGTCCTCTGCCAGGAGCTC
>JBJMWH010000226.1:0-5917 GCA_045810245.1 Burkholderiales bacterium
CTTGAACTGAAAAACACCCTCAACATCATGGTGGACCAGCTCAACGCCTTTGCCGGCGAGGTGACGCGTGTGGCGCGTGAGGTGGGCACCGAAGGTTAGCTCGGCGGCCAGGCGCAGGTGCCCGGTGTGGGCGGCACCTGGAAAGATCTCACTGACAACGTCAACTCCATGGCCAGTAACCTGACCGGGCAGGTGCGCAACATCGCTGAGGTCGCCACCGCGGTGGCGCGCGGCGACCTGTCGCGCAAGATCACGGTGGACGTGAAGGGCGAAATTCTCGAGCTGAAGAGCACCGTCAATACGATGGTGGACCAGCTCAACGCCTTTGCCGGCGAGGTGTCGCGCGTGGCGAAGGAAGTGGGCACCGAAGGCAAGCTTGGCGGCCAGGCGCAGGTCAAGGGCGTAGGCGGCGTGTGGAAGGACCTGACCGACAACGTCAACTCGATGGCGGCGAACCTCACCAGCCAGGTGCGCAGCGTCGCCAATGTGGTGACGGCGGTGGCGAACGGCGACCTCGACCGCAAGCTCACGGTCGAGGCGAAGGGAGAGGTGGCGGCGCTCGCCGAGACCATCAACGGCATGATCGACACGCTTGCGGTCTTCGCCGAGCAGGTGACCAACGTCGCGCGCGAGGTCGGCAGCGAAGGCAAGCTCGGCGGCCAGGCGCGCGTGCCGGGCGCGGCCGGGCTGTGGAAGGACCTCACCGACAACGTGAACCGCCTGGCGGCGAACCTCACCACGCAGGTGCGCTCGATCGCCGAGGTCGCCACCGCGGTGACCAAGGGCGACCTCACGCGCTCGATCGCGGTCGAGGCGAGCGGCGAAGTGGCCTCGTTGAAGGACAACATCAACGAGATGATCCGCAACCTCAAGGACACGACGCGCAAGAACACCGAGCAGGACTGGCTGAAGACCCACCTCGCGCGGTTCACCAGGATGCTGCAGGGCCATCGCGACCTCGTCACGGTCTCGCGTCTTATCCTTTCGGAACTCACACCGTTGGTGAACGCGCAGCAAGCCGCGTTCTACGTGGCCGACCACAGGAGCGGCGACTCGCAGCTCGAGCTTCTCGCCGGCTACGCCCAGCGCTACGGCAAGAGCCTGCCCCGCAAGATCGCCTTCGGCGAGGGGCTGGTGGGCCAGTGCGCGTTCGAGAAGAAGCGCATCGTGCTGAACCAGGCGCCGCCGGACTACGTGCGCATCAGCTCGGCGCTCGGCTCGGCCGCGCCGGTGAACATCGTGATCCTGCCGGTGCTGTTCGAGGGCCAGGTGAAGGCGGTGATCGAGCTCGCCTCGTTCAGCCGCTTCAGCGAGATCCACCAGAGCTTCCTCGACCAGCTGACCGAGTCGATCGGCGTGGTGCTGCACACCATCGCGGCGAACATGCAGACCGAGTACCTGCTGCATCAGTCGCAGTCGCTCACCGCCGAGCTGCAGGCCCAGCAGGAAGAGCTGAAGAAGACCAACGACCGCCTGGAGCAGCAGGCGCTCAACCTGCAGAAGTCCGAGTCGCTGCTGAAATCCAAGCAGGACGAGCTGCGCTCGGCCAACGATCAGCTGCAGGAGAAGGCGCGCCAGCTCTCCGACCAGATGCGCCAGGTCGAGTTCAAGAACCGCGAGATCGAGCAGGCCCGCTCGGCGCTGGAAGAGAAGGCCGAGCAGCTGTCGCTCTCTTCCCGGTACAAGTCGGAATTCCTCGCCAACATGTCACACGAGCTGAGGACCCCGCTCAACAGCCTGCTGATTCTCGCGCGCCTGCTCGCCGACAACGTCGGCGGCAACCTCACGCCCAAGCAGGTCGAGTTCGCGCGCACCATCCATTCATCGGGCGCCGAATTGCTCGCTTTGATCAACGATATTCTGGATTTGGCCAAGATCGAGTCGGGCACCGTCACGCTCAACATCGCCCCCGAGCGCTTCACCGACATCACGGAATACGTCGAGCGCACGTTCCGCCAGATGGCGAGCGACAAGGGCCTCGAGTTCGTGGTCTCGGTCGACCGCGAGCTGCCCGCCGCGATCGAGACCGACGCCAAGCGCCTGCAGCAGATCGTCACCAACCTGCTCTCCAACGCCTTCAAGTTCACCACCAAGGGAAAAGTGTCGCTCGAAGCGCGCGCGGCGCACTCGGGCTGGAGCCTCGCCCACCCCGTGCTGTCGAGCGCCGGGACCGTAGTGGCGTTCTCCGTAATCGATACCGGCATCGGCATCCCGCCCAGCAAGCAGCGCCTCATCTTCGAGGCCTTCCAGCAGGCCGACGGCACCACCAGCCGCGAGTACGGCGGCACCGGGCTGGGCCTGTCCATCAGCCGCGAACTGGCACGGCTCCTCGGCGGCGAGATCCGCGTCACCAGCATCCCGGGCGAAGGCAGCACCTTCGTGCTGTACCTGCCGCTCGCCTACCAGCCGGCGGTGGCCGAGCCTGGCTTCGAGCGCGACTCGCCCGAGGAGCTCGCCGCATTCACGCCGGCGCCCACGCCGGTGTCGACCGTGGAGGCCGAGGAAGTCGCGCCGCAGGCCGCCAACGAGCTCGCCGAGAAGAAGGTTCTGGTCGTGGACGACGACATCCGCAACGTGTTCGCGCTCACCAGCGCGCTCGAGCAGCACGGCATGCGCGTGCTGCACGCCGAGAGCGGCAAGGAAGGCATCGAGGTGCTCAAGCAGGCGCGCGACATCGACGTAGTGCTGATGGACGTGATGATGCCGGGCCTCGACGGCTTCGACACCATGCGCATCGTGCGCCAGCTCGACGGCTACAAGTCGCTGCCGATCATCGCGGTCACTGCCAAGGCGATGCTCGGCGACCGCGACAAGTGCATCGAGGCGGGCGCGAGCGACTACCTCGCCAAGCCGGTGAACGTCGACGTGCTGCTCGCGACGCTCTGGCGCACGCTCCACGGGCAGGCGGCCTGATGGACAAGATCGTGCTGCGCGCCGAGCCTTCGGTGAAGGAGCTCCTGCCCGGATTCCTCGAAAACCGCCGCCGCGACCTCGAGCGTTTGCGCGAGGCGCTGCACGCGGGCGACCTCGCCGCGATCCGCGACCTCGGCCAGAACATCCGCTGCTTCTCGCGCGTCTACGGCGTCGACGAGCTCACCGCGATGGGAGAGCAGATCCGCAGCGCCGCTGAGGCCCGCAGCACGCCGCGCATCGTGCAGCTGCAGCGGCGCCTCGCCGACTATCTCGCGCGCGTGGAGCTCGAGGAGTAGTAGTAATGGACGAACGGCAGGACGACCGGCAGGACGACCGGCGCGACGACCGGCAGTTCGACACCGTGCTCGAGACGCTCGCCGGCCTCGCCGCGGCCAACATCGTGCTGGTCGAGACGCTGCACGAACGAGGCGTGCTCGACAAGAGCCACTTCGCGCACGCGTTCGCCCGCGCGCTCGACACGCTCGCGCCCGAGCACCGCGGCGGAATGATCGAGCATGTGCTGCAGAACCTGCGCGACCGCTGCATGAACCTGCCGCCGCGCGGCGCCTCCGACGCCCGCCAGTGGTTGAATGAGATGCTTCGCCGTACTACTTAACCTTGGTGAGCCACGAAGGTCGGCGGAAGCGGCCGAGCAGCGTTCCCGCGGCGGCTTCCTGCCCTTCGTCGTCGAACAGGATCTCGCGGTTGCCGAAGGGCAGCGACGCGCCCGCGATGATCAGGCGCGTGCGCCCGTTTTCGCACTCGAACTGCAGGATCAGCCCGCTCGCGTCGTCCTCGACGATCTGCTCGCGCACTTTGCACAGCGCCCCGTTGGGCTTGATTGGCATGGCATTCCTCGCTTCCTTCCATTCCCGTGTCTTGATAACGGGTTCGAGCAATGCCTGTGCCACGTATTTGTAGCAAATCCATGACATGAACGCCGCCGTACACTTGAGGCGATGCCGATCGGAAGTCCCCGCTACGCCTTCAATGCGGCCATGGTCGCCGGCGCGCCGCCCGATCCGGGTGTGTTCGCGCTGTGGCAGAACGAAGAGCTCATTTACTACGGCCGCGCGCTCGGCAACGGCGCCACGATCCAATCGCGCCTGCGCGAGCACCTCGAAGCGGGCCTGCACGGAGCTGCGCAAGCGACGCACTACGGCTGGGAGATCGCCGCGAATCCGCGGCTGCGCGAAGCCGAGTTGCTGCGCGAGTACGAAAGGATGCACGGCCGCCTTCCGCGCTGCAATTCGGGCTGACGGCATATTCCCTGCTTGGGGCAGCCCATGCACCGCGACCTGCGCCTCGAGCTCTATCTTGCCCTGCTCCTGCTCGGTGCCGACGCGGTGCTGCTCGGCAGCCTCGCCGCCTGGCGCGACAGCGCCGACGACGACGCGCTGGTCGCCGACCTCGCCAACTGGAACGAAGCCAAGGTCCTCGAGATGAAGGAGTGGCTCGCCACCATGACCGGCGAGGAGCTCGAGGCCGCGCAGGCGCGCATCCGTCAGTACGAGGAGGCGCGCGCCGCGCTTAGTGAAGAGGCGCGCCGGCGCGCGGCCTGATCCGCACGATTTCTTGCAGAGCGCCGGGATAAGCTCCTCGCGGCGCAGGGCCCGGCGAGCGAACATCGCACGCATGGCGCTTCTCTACCGACGCACCGAAATCGGCCGCAAGGCCTGGGACAGCCAGAACAGCAACGTGCCGCTCGAGTACCGGCGGGTCCTCGGCATGTTCGCGCACGACACCGATCCGCGCGAGGTGCGTGCGAAGCTCGGCTGGTCCGAGGGCGCACTGAACGACGTCCTCGAGGAGCTCGAGGAAAAGGGCATGCTCGAGCGCTACGAGACCGATGAGCGCGTCGATCTCGACTTCACCGGCTCGTTCAGCGTGACGGGACTCGATCCGGCGGCGCGCGGCGGCACCTGAGGGGCCAGGTGCGCCTGAGGCTCAGGCGAGCAGCTCGCCGAGCGACTTCGGGTCGAGCGGCTTCACGATGTAGCCGTTGCAGCCCGCGTCGTTCGCGCGCTTGCGGTAGTCGTCCTGGGAATATGCCGTGACCGCGATGATCCGCGTGTCCTCGAACCCTGGAATGCGCCGCAGCCGCCGGCACACTTCGAATCCGTTCATGCCCGGAAGCGCGAGATCGAGGAACACGAACTCCGGTCGCATCTTTGCCGCCATGTCGACCGCGACATAGCCGTTGATCGCATAATCGACATCGTGACCCAGGTCGCGCAGGATCCAGGTGAGGCTGCGCGCCGAGTCGATGTCGTCCTCGACCACGAGCACGCGTCGACGCACTGCGGCGCGCTTCGCGTCCGAGGGCTTGAGCTCTGTCTGGGTGATGGCGGCGCAGCCTAGGGTTTTTACTAGCCCAGCATATTCGAACGATCGCGCCCCTTGGACAAGTGTCCAAAAAAGGCAACAAAAGGCCCTCGCGTAGCGATCGCGCTACGCGCGTTTCGACGATCTCGCTATTGCCCTACTTGAGGCGGCGGATGCGCAGGCCATCGATCAGGCGCAGGTCGCCCTCGTCGCCCTCGTGCGTTTCCATGATCTCGATTCGCCCGAGGCGCTCGAGCGCCTGCGCCGCCGCAGCGACGATCTGGAAGTTGCGCAGGCTCGTGGTGTCGTCGGCCCGCACCCACGTGTCGGCTCCCACCGGCGTGCGCTGATACACCGCGGTGAGGCCCGAAACTTCGTTGCGCATTTGGGGCGCCATGGCTCAGTACAACGGGATAAGGTGATGAAGTGCCCCGCATTACACCGCCGCGGCAGGCGCTTGTGGACACCTCTCACACTAATTGACACCGTCCATGCGCTGAAGCGTAGAGAGCTCCGGGCCTTTTTCCGTGACTTAGATCAAGTCTCCGCGAAGGCTTGTCGTGCGAGGGCGACGGGCGAGTTCTAGCCAGCGTCGCGTCTATTGACACCCCCTGTAGGGCGGCGCAGGGTGAGGCCGCGCATCCAAAGACCAGGCTGGGAGGCCGCATGGAGGACGGTA
>JBJMWH010000227.1:0-6176 GCA_045810245.1 Burkholderiales bacterium
GAAAACGGCACTCATGACTGCAACTCCGGCTGCAGGCTGGCCGCCACGGGGGCGGACGGCGGCGGGGGCGCGGCGGCCCGCTGGGCACCCCGGCGCGCCACCACGAGCGCCACCGCGCAGGACGCGATGCGCGCCTCGCGCGGGTCGGCACGGCTGGTGAGCACGATGGGCACGCGCGCACCGAGCACGATGCCGGCGCTCGAAGCGCCGCCGAGGTGCTCCAGCTGCTTGGCGAGCATGTTGCCGCTCTCCAGGTCCGGCACGACCAGGATGTCGGCCGCCCCGGCGACCTCGGAGCGAATGCCCTTGATCGCCGCCGCGGCGGCGGAGACGGCGGTGTCGAATGCGAGCGGTCCGTCAACCACGGCGCCCGCGATCTGTCCGCGGTCGGCCATCTTGCACAGCGCCGCCGCGTCCAGAGTGGCGGGCATCTGCGGATTGACGGTCTCCACCGCGGCCAGCACCGCCACCCGCGGCCGCTCGACGCCGAACGCGTGCGCCAGGTCCACCGCGTTGCGCACGATGTCGACCTTGTCCTTCAGCGTCGGCGCGATGTTGACCGCTGCGTCGGAGATGATGAGCGCCGTCGCGTAAGAGGGCACGTCCATCACGAAGCAGTGGCTGATGCGGCGCGCGGTGCGCAACCCGGTGTCGCGCTTCACCACCTCGGCCATCAGCTCGTCGGTGTGCAGGGCGCCCTTCATCAGCGCCTCGGCCTTGCCGGCGCGCACCAGCTCGACCGCCTTGGCCGCGGCGGCATGGCTGTGCGGTGCGTCCACCAGGTCGTAGCCCGCGATGTCGAGCTTGAGGCTCTTCGCCAGCGCGTCGATCTTCGCCTTGGGTCCGACCAGGATCGGGCGGATCAGGCCGAGCTTGGCCGCGTCCACCGCCCCGGACAGCGAGCTCTCGTCGCACGGGTGCGCGACCGCGGTCGGCACCGGCTGCAGCGCCTTGGCGGCGTCGATCAGGCGGCGGTATTTTTCGTGGCTCATGCCGATTTCAGCTCCGGCGCGGGCTGCTCGATTCCCAGGATGCCGGCGACGCGGCGCAGGCGCTCCACCTGGTGCGGCGTCGGCTCGCCGCGCGCGCGGATCACGCTGCGCGCCGCCTCGAAGCCGCGGCGCCTGACCTTCATGTCGGGCGCGAGCTTCGGCAGCGCGGCGATCGCGCGTTCCTCGTGCAGGGCCAGCACGAACGCCTGGCGCTTGAGCGCCGCCTTGAGGACCGAGAGCGACGGTACGTTCTCGGGCTTGGTTTCCTCGATCATGCGACGCAGGAGGTTGAACGGGCGCTCGTCGCCCACCTTGTCCTCGCGGCCGACGTAAAGCAGCAGCCGCGCCCAGGCGTCGACCAGCGTTCCGCTTTCAACCTGCGACTCGACCTCCTTCAGCTTGAGGCGCTTCAGCTCCTCGTGGTCCCAGGTCGGCTCCGCGGGGCCGCGCGCGTTCGCGTCGCCCGCCTTCATGCCGACCGCGGCGGCGAGCCAGGGCGACTCGTAGATCGCCTTGAACATGCGCTCGACCAGGTCGTCGCGCACGTCGCGATAACGGTCGAGCGCGTCCTCGATCTGCGAGGACATCTTCTTCTCCGCCTGCGCAAGCGGGTTGTCGGCAGCGACCGGCTGGCGATTGTCGCGCACCCACTGCGCCGTGGCTTTCACCCACCACATCCAGGGATTGAGATCGGAGAAGGCCCAGCGCTCCATGCGCGCCGGGTTGAGGTCGCGCGCGAGACGCGCCGCGCCCTCGTTCGACATCGCCTTCACCAAAGGCGACGCAAACGTGTCGTACAGGTCCTGGTTGATTTCCGACACGCGCTTTACGACCTCGAAGGCGCGCTCGTCGCCGCGGCCGTCGTCGAGCTTGAGGATGTCCTCGAGCGTGCGCGGGTGGAACTGGATGAGGTAGCGGCCCTCGAGGTATTCGAGCCCGGGCAGGTCCGGCGTGGTGTCGGTGATGAGCGCCTCGTACAGGCCCGGCGGCAGCGTGTCGATGAGCTCGAGCGCGCTCGTCAGCTCCGAGGTCTCGCGCTTGGCGATGCTCGCCGAGACGAAGATGCCGAGGTGGCCGATCTTCTCGTGCAGGCAGTAGACGATGGTCTGCCCGTTCAGCCGGATGTCCTCCACGCTGCGGTAGAGGTCGGGAATCCAGTTGAGCGCCTGCTGCGGCGGGGTGATGTTGTCGCCCCAGGACGCGAATACCATGATCGGCGAGCGGATGTTGCGGATGTCGACGCGGTGCTTTCCGTCGAACGACTGCACTTCGCCCGCGGAGAGCTTGTTGCCGACGAAGAGATTCTGCGCGATCCACTCCATCTCCTCCTTGTTGAGGAGATAGTGGCCGCCCCACCAGCGCTCGAACTCGAGGAAGCGCGCCGGCTCGGTGTCGACCTTGGAGTAGAGGTTGTAGAGCTTGCTCCAATAGGTGTTCGACGGGTTCAGGCTTTCGAAGTTGTTCACGAGATAGGCGCCGTCGAACTTGCCGTGCCCGAGGTCGCCCATGAGGGAGGCGAGCCAGGTCCCGCCGAGCAATCCTCCCGAATAGCGCATCGGGTTCTTGCCCTCGACCCCCGCCCAGTACGAAATCGGCGAGCCCGCGAGGAGGATCGGGCCGACCAGCTCGGGCGCGAGCGAGGCGAGCATCATGAGCGCCCAGCCGCCCTGGCAATTGCCGATCACGAACGGCTTGTTGTCCTCGCCCGGATGAAGCTCGCGGAGCTTGCGCATGAACGCGATCTCGGCCGAGCATACGGACTCGATCGTCTGTCCCGGCAGCGGCTGCGGGAAGAAGGTGACGAAGTAGCAGGGGTGGCCGAACTTGAGCGCGATCCCGATCTCGCTGTCCATCTTGAAGCCGCCGATCCCGGGGCCGTGGCCGGCGCGTGGATCGATGACCACGAAAGGACGCATCTTCGGATTGGTCGGCGGATGACCCTCGGGCGGCTTGATGCGCATCAGCGCATAGTTCGCCGGCTTCTCCAGGCTGCGGCCGTCGACCACGATCTCGGAGTCGAACACCAGCACCGGCGGGCTGCCGGATTTTTCGTGCTCGAGGTACTGGTTGCCGCGCTCGCGCAGCACGTCGAGAGTCAGGATGGCGCGCTGCCAGGCGTCGACCATGTAGGCGGTCGCGTCGTTGCCGGGGACTTGGGTCATTGTCATGGGGATCTCTTCCTAAAGACCTGAAGGACGCTTCCAGCTGGACGCTTCCAGCTTGCGGCAGTGCCGCAAAATCAGTTTGACACAGATCAACCGGTTGGGCGCTTACTAAAGCGTAAGCTCGACGTGGACGACGCTTCCCTCGCGGCGCCGCTCCATCGGCAACCCGCTGCGGGCAAAAACTTTCAGCATGGCTGGGTTGTTAGCCAGCACCTCCGCGTCGAAGCGCGCGATTGCCCGGCCGCGGGCGATCGCGGCGAGATGCTCGAGCAGGCGGCTCGCGATTCCCAGGCCGCGATAGCGCTCGTCCACCGTGAACGCGACCTCCGCGCCGGTGTTGTCAGTGCACACGTAACGCCCGCCAGCGATCACGGCCTCCTGCGCTCCCGCACCGGTCGTTACGACGAGCGCGACCTCGCGTTCGAAGTCGACGTCCGTGATGCGTGTCAGATCGCTTTCGCTCAGATCCTTCTTGTAGCGGAATGCGCGCAGATAGATCGCCTCGGGCGAGAGCCTCGAATAGGCCTCGCGCACGCGGTCGCGATCGTCGGGCCGGATCGCGCGGAAGCTCACCGCGGCCCCATTGCGAAGCTGCTCCTCGGTGCGGAAGCTGCGCGGATCCGAAGCGTCGATCTAGGGCTCCAGGTGCTTTGCCGGCGGGAACTCGCGCGAGTACACGGGATTCGCGAGGAACTGCTTCGGGTCGTAGGTCCAGAACTGGCTCACCGCGGGATAGGTCCGCACCACGGTGTTGACGAGCTTGCCGCCCCGGCGCTCGACCTTGCGGATGTAGGCGGGCATGACCGGATTGCCGTAGTCGTCGAGCTTCCATTCACCGCGCGGGTCGCGCACCGTGCCGGGGTTGCGCAGCGCCTTCATGAACGCATCCTTGTCCTCGACCTTGCCGCTGACGGCGCGGGCAGCGGCTTCGACCAGCGCGCCCGCCGAGTAGGCGCCGAGCGTGTAGTAGCCGGGATCGGCGCCGTATTCCTTGTTCACCGCCGCCACGAAGCGCTTGTTCTCGGCCGAATCGATGCCGGCGGCGTACCAGCCGCCCGAAACCACGCCGATGGCCTCGTCGCCCATCTGGCGCAGGATGCCTTCGTCGGCGGTGGTCATGCTGCCCAGCACCGGGAGCTTCAGGCCGTATTCTCGGTATTGCCGCAGGAAGCGGAAGCCGTTGGCGCCGGCGAACCCGGCGTATACCGCGTCCACGTCGCGCTTGATCTGCGCGATGTAGGAGCCGTAGTCGGGAACGTTGAGCGGCGGCAGCAGCCGCTGCACCACCTTGCCGCCGTTATCCTCGAAGGTGCGCTGGAAGCCGGCCGCCGTTTCATGCCCGTAGGCGAAATCGTCGGCGATGATCGCGACGCGCTTGTAGCCGAGGGTCTTCGCGGCGTACTCGCCGAGCGCATGGTTGGGCTGCGCCGAGGTGCCGACGGTGCGCACGAACCACGGGTTGGGCTTGCGCTGCGTGAGGTCCTCCGCCGCCGCCGAGCACGACACCGTCGGCGTGCGCGTCTGGCGGATATAGTCGTCGATCGCGATCGCCTCGAACGCAGCGAGCGGCCCGACGACCACATGCACCTTGTTTCGTTCGACGAGCTCCTGGACCTTGGTTTTCGCCTGCGCCGGATTGCCCGCGGTGTCGGCGATGACGAGCTCCACCTTGCGTCCGGCGATGGTGTGGTTGCGCTCCTTGAGGAAGAGCTGGATGCCTTCCTCCATCTGTTTTCCGCCCGCCGCGAGCGGTCCCGAGCGCACCGTCAGGAAGCCGATGCGGATCGGCTCCGGCTGCGCTTGGGACGACCACGGCAACGCGGCAGCGACGACGGCGAGACTGCAGGCAGCGACAAACGTGCGGCGCAACATGGCTCCTCCAGGAAGGCGTGCTGCTAGCGAGTATGTGCTAGATTCGCTCGCGGATGAAGGTCTCGCAAGGCTTCGCGCGCGTGCGCGACGGCACTCCCATTGGCTACAGCGTGCACGGCGACCCCGGCGCTTCGCGCGCCGCGGTGCTCGTGCACTCGCTCGCGATGGATCGGCATTTCTGGGCCCCGATCGCGGCGCGTCTCGCCGCTGTAGGTGCGGTCCTTACGTATGACTGCCGCGGGCACGGCGCGTCGGGCGCGGGCGGCAGAGTCTATTCGGTGTCGCAGTTCGCCGACGACCTCGCCGACCTCATGACCGAGTTGCGATGGGAAAAGGCGCTCGTCGCCGGCGCGTCGATGGGTGGCTGCGTGGCGCTCGCTTTTGCCGAGCGGTATCCGCAGCGCGTCGCCGGCCTCGGGCTGATCGATACCACCGCCTGGTACGGCGAGGACGCCCCGGCCCAGTGGGAAGAGCGCGCGCGCAAAGCACTCGAGGGCGGCCTGGCCTCGCTCGTGGACTTCCAGGTCACACGCTGGTTCAGCGACGCATTTCGCGCGGCGCAGCCGCAGGTCGCGGCCGCGGCCGTGGCGCTGTTCCTGAGAAACGACCCTCAATCGTATGCCGCAAGCTGTCGTATGCTCGGCGCTGCCGACCTGAGGCAGGCGCTGCGCGCGATTCGCGTTCCGACCGCGGTCCTGGTGGGCAAGGAGGATTATGCGACCCGCGCGCCACCTGACGCCGCTCGAGAAGCCGGATGAAATTGCCAGCGAGCTGAGAAAGCTGCTGAAATGACTACCCGCGCATGAGCCCTTTCGAGCTCGCCGAACCGGCCTCGCTTGCCGAAGCGATCGCGCTGCTCGGCATGGAGAACGCCCGCCCCCTTGCCGGCGGCACGGCGCTCATGCTGATGATGAAAGCAGGCGTCTTGCGGCCCGCCCGCCTGGTCAGCCTGAGGAAGCTCAAGCTGGACGAAATCCGCGCCGGCGGCGAGCTTCGCATCGGCGCCATGGCGAGCCTGCGCGCGCTCGAGCGCTCGGCGCAGGTCAAGGCCGGGTGGCCGGCAATCACGCGCACCTTGCGCACGCTTTCCAACGTCCGGGTACGCAATGTCGCGACGGTGGGCGGCGCGCTCGCGCACGCCGATCCG
>JBJMWH010000228.1:0-5896 GCA_045810245.1 Burkholderiales bacterium
TCGTGCTCGACGCCGTGGTCGACGACGTGCTGGGCGACGCGACCGGAGTCACCGGCGTGCGCGTGCGCAAGCTCAAGTCCGGCGAGGTCGAGAACATCGCCGCCAAGGGATTCTTCGTCGCCATCGGGCACACGCCGAACACCGAGCTCTTCGCGGGCCAGCTCGAAATGGAAAACGGCTATATCGTCACCCGCGGCGGGCGCGAGGGCCTCGCCACCGCAACCAGCGTAAAGGGCGTGTTCGCCGCCGGCGACGTCCAGGATCACGTCTACCGGCAGGCTGTGACCAGCGCAGGAACCGGCTGCATGGCGGCGCTCGACGCGGAGAAGTACCTCGATGCGCTCGCCTCCTGAGCCGAAGGCGAATGTGGAAGGCGACGAAGACTTCAAGCGAGCGACACGAGATGTGAAGCCGCTTCGCGCGCCGCGCCGGCTTGGGCTCGCGCGGCCGCCCGCGGCACCCATCCCTCACCAGACGCGGGCCGACGAGCGCGCGGCGCTCGCGGAGTCGCTCGCCGGCCCGAGCTCGATCGACGACGCGATCGACTCGGGCGAGGAGCTCGCGTTCCTGCGGGAAGGTCTCTCGCGCCAGGTCCTGCGCAAGCTCCGGCGCGGGCACTGGGTGGTGCAGGACGAGCTCGATCTCCACGGCATGAACCGGGTGCAGGCGGCGCAGGCGGTCGGGGAGTTCCTGCGCCACTGCCGCGCGCGGCATTCTCGCTGCGTGCGCATCGTGCACGGCAAGGGCCTGCGCTCGCGCAACCGCGAGCCGGTGCTCAAGGGCAAGCTGCGGAAATGGCTCGCGGTGCGCGACGAGGTGCTGGCGTTCTGCCAGGCCCCGGCTACCGACGGCGGCGCCGGTGCAGTTCTGGTTCTTCTAAAGGAAAAGCCCTAAACGGCAGCTTCGTTGGTTTCGCCGGTGCGGATGCGCACTACATGCTCGACCGAGGTGACGAAGATCTTGCCGTCGCCGATCTTGCCGGTGCGCGCGGACTTCACGATGGCGTCGATCGCATTGTCGACCTGGTTGTTCGCGACCACCACCTCGATCTTGACCTTGGGCAGGAAATCGACCACGTACTCGGCGCCGCGATAGAGCTCGGTGTGCCCTTTCTGCCGGCCGAATCCCTTCACTTCCGTGACCGTGAGCCCCGTTACGCCGACCTCGGATAGCGCCTCGCGCACCTCGTCGAGCTTGAACGGCTTGACTATGGCTTCGATCTTCTTCATGACCGGTCCTCCCTGGGTTGCGGGATCATTGTAGCGTGGAAAGCTTTGAGGTCGTCGAATCGCTCGCCGGCATCGATGCGGCGGAGTGGAACCAGCTTGCCGGCCCCCAGCCCTTCGTGCGCCACGAGTTCCTTTCGGCGCTTATCGACTGCGGCTGCGCCGCGGCGCGCAGCGGCTGGCTGCCGCAATTCCTGCTTCTGCGGCGCTCCGGAGCGCTTGCCGGAGCGATGCCGCTGTTCGCCAAGTCCCACTCCTACGGCGAATATGTGTTCGACTGGGCCTGGGCCGATGCCCACGAGCGCAGCGGCGTCCAGTACTACCCCAAGCTCGTTTCGGCCGTTCCCTTTACCCCGGTCCGGGGCCGCAGGATCTTCGCCGCCGGCGCGGCGGAGCGGCGCAGCCTGCTCGCCGCGGCGCTCGAGCTGGCCCGCCAGAGCTCCTCGCTCCACGTGCTCTTTCCACTGGAGGAGGAGGCCACCCTCATGCAAGAGCACGGCATGCTGCTGCGGCGCACGGTGCAGTTTCACTGGAGGAACGAGGGCTACCGGGACTTCGAAGAGTTCCTCGCGCGGCTGAGCCATGCGCGGCGCAAGAATATCCGCCAGGAGCGCCGGCGCGTAGGCGAGGCGGGCGTGCGGCTCCGCTGGCTCGAGGGCGCGGCGATCGAGCGGCGCCATTGGGAATTCTTCGACCGCTGCTACCGCTCGACGTACGCGGCGCACCGCTCGAGCCCGTACCTCAACCTCCAGTTTTTCACACGCATCGGCTCGAAGCTGCCCGGCAATCTCGCGATGGTGCTGGCCGAGCGCGAGGGCCGGCCGATCGCCTCGGCCCTGTTCCTCAGAGATTCAGGAACGTTGTATGGCCGCTATTGGGGCGCGATCGAGCACGTGCCGCTGCTCCACTTCGAATGCTGCTATTACCAGCCGATCGAGTTCGCGATCGGCCGCGGCATCGAGGTATTCGAAGGCGGCGCGCAGGGCGAGCACAAGCTGTTCCGCGGCCTGATGCCGGTCGAGGCGCTGTCGGCACACTGGCTGGCGCATCCCCGCTTTTCGCGGGCGGTAGAAGCGTTCCTGGAGCGCGAGGGCGCGGGCGTGCGGCGCTACGTCGACGAGCTGTGCGACCATAGCCCCTTCAAGGATTAGGAGAGCGCGATGCGGCTCACGAACAAGCTGGCCATCATCACCGGGGCGGGCTCCGGGTTCGGCGCCGGCATCGCGCGCCGCTTTGCCGAAGAAGGCTGCCGCGTGGTGGTGAACGACATCGACGCGAAGAGCGGCGAGCGCGTGGCCAAGGAAATCCACGGCAGCTTCATCCAGGCCGACGTCACCAAGGGCGCCGATTGGGCGCGCCTCGTGCGCGCGGCCGGCCCCGCGCTCGACATCGTGGTCAACAACGCCGGCTGGACGCACCGGAACAAGCCCTACCTCGAGGTTTCCGAGGCCGAGTTCGACAAGGTGTACGCGGTGAACGTGAAAAGCGTCTACCTCTCGGCATTGCACGCCGTCCCCGTGTTCAAGAGCCGCGGCGGCGGCTGCTTCGTCAACATCGCCTCTACCGCCGGCATCCGCCCGCGCCCAGGCCTGACCGTGTACAACAGCTCGAAGGCGGCGGTGATCCTGATGTCCAAATCGATGGCCGCGGAGTTCGGCCCGGACAAGATCCGGGTGAACTGCGTGAACCCGGTATTCAGCCCCGATACGAGCCTGTCGGCCGAGTTCGCCGGCGGCGCGGTGACCGACGAAGCGAAGAAGCGCTTTCTCGCCACGATCCCGCTTGGCAGGTTCTCCACGCCGCTCGATGTCGCCAATGCCTGCCTCTACCTCGCCTCGGACGAGGCGAGCCTCGTGAGCGGCGTGTGCATCGAGGTCGACGGCGCCCGCTGCGTCTAAGCCCTTTTCAAGCCACCTAGAAGGGCGGCAACCTGAGGTTGCTTGCGTTTGCCTTTTTGCTGGGATTCGGCTGCTTTCGGCGCCTCGGGCGCTTGGCCCGCGGGTTCATAAGGCGCCGAAAAAATCGGATCTGCGGCACGCTTGGGCGAATGACCGGTTGCAGGGCGACGCTCCTTCCGCGCGGGTTGCTCGCCCTTCTGCACGCGTTGCTCGCCCTTCTGTACGCGTTGCTCGCCCTTTCGCGTCGGCTCGTCACCCATCATCGCCGCTACGGTGGCGCCGCTCGGCTGGAATCCCGGGACCAGCACGCGCTCGATGCGCTTCTTGATCAACCGCTCGACGCCCGCCATGGCTTCCATGTCCTGCGGCGCCACCAGCGAGATCGCCTCGCCAGGCAGTCCGGCACGCCCGGTGCGTCCGCAGCGGTGCACGTAGTCCTCGGGTGAGTGCGGCACGTCGAAGTTGATCACCTGCGGCAGCCCTTCGATGTCCAGCCCGCGCGAAGCGACGTCGGTAGCGACGAGCACCGAGGTCTTGCCGGCCTTGAAATCCTCGAGCGCCGCCTCGCGCTCGGCTTGCGACTTGTCGCCGTGGATTGCATCGGCATGGATATGGTCACGGCGCAACTGGTGGGCGAGGCGGTTGGCCCCGATGCGCGTACCGGTGAATACCAGCACCTGCCGCAGCCCGCGTGTCTGGATGAGGTACGCGAGCAGCTCGCGCTTTTTCTCCCGCGCCACCACGTGCAGCACGTGCGTGACAAGCTCGGCAGCGGCATTGCGGGCCGCCACCTGCACCTCGGCGGGACTGCGCAGCAGCGTCTTGACCAGGTTGCGAATCTCGTCGGGAAACGTCGCCGAGAACAACAGGTTCTGCCGCTGCACTGGAAGGAGCGCGATGATCCGCTTGATGTCGGGCAGGAACCCCATGTCGAGCATGCGGTCGGCCTCATCCAGCACCAGGATCGAGACCTGGTTGAACATGACCGTCTTGTTCTGCACATGGTCGAGCAGGCGCCCCGGCGTCGCGACGAGGATCTCGACTCCTTTGCGCAGCTGCGCGATCTGCGCATTCATGTCGACGCCACCGTAAACGACCGTGCTGCGCAGCGGCACGTGCTTGCCATAGTCGCGAAAGCTCTCGGCCACCTGCACGGCGAGCTCGCGCGTCGGGGTCAGGACCAGGGCGCGCACCGGATGTCGCGCCGGCGAGGCCGAGGCGCTGGCATGGACCGAGAGGCGCTGCAGGATCGGCAGGGCGAATGCCGCCGTCTTGCCGGTGCCGGTTTGCGCGCCGGCCATGAGATCGCGCCCTGCAAGCACCAGGGGGATGGCCTGCTCCTGCACCGGTGTCGGAATCTCGTAGCCGAGCTCCGCGACCGCGCGCGTAAGCGGTGCAATCAGGCCGAGCTGTTCAAATGCCGAAGCGATAGGCTTGAATTATAAGTCAATTCAATGTGCGGGCCGGGCGCTCGTTGGCCTCCTCGGGCGCCAGGCCCGGCAGCTTGAGCTCCATGTCCCAATCGCTTTTCTTGACCGCCGCCTGGAGCAGCCGGCAAAGCGAATGCAGCAGCACCGAATCGAAACTCAGCGTAACGCCCTGGCCATCGGAAGGATGCAGGGCAACCACCGGCTGGCCGCTACGGTCGTGCCCCGTCTGGATGCGGGCGAGGAGCAACGGGCTCTCGCCCAGCGGCCGCGCGCTTTCGCCCGCGTCGTAGGGCTTGGAAAAATCCGCCTTCGACACCGCGTATTCGTGCTCGAGCCCGAGCAGGGCCTTGCGCGCCTCGGGGCTTGCCTGGGCGCGGATGCGCGGGCTCGCCTCTTCCGCGAGCTTCACGAGGAGCGGCCACAGCAGCTTGACGAACCGGCGCGTAAGCGCCAGGCGCAGCTCCACGCTCTCGCTCGTCGCCACCAGCATCAACAGGCGGTCCTGCTCGGCGTCGTAGTCGACTTTGAGCTGATTCAGGCGCATGGAAGAATGATATATGGCCAGGTTACGCGAAGCGAGCGCGCCCGGGGATGTCGACGCGGTGCGCTCGCTGTTCGCCGAGTATGCGCGCAGCGTGGACGAGCCCTGCTGCTTTGCCGGCTTCGAGCGCGAGCTGGCCGAGCTTCCGCGAGGCTTTCGGGCGTTGTACATAGCCGACGATGACGGCGTCGCCGCCGGTTGCGTCGGCCTGCGCGAAGTCGATCGCGGCACCGTGGAAATGAAACGCCTCTACGTAAGATCGGCCTGGCGCGGCCGTGGCTTGGGGCGCGCACTGGCGCAAGCCGCCATCGAAGCGGCCCGCTCTGCGGGCTATGCGCGCATCGTCCTGGACTCTCTGCCGAAGATGCATGAAGCCCGAGCGCTTTATCGCAGCCTGGACTTTCGCGAAACCGCGCCCTATCTCGCGCAGCCCACGCCGGGCGCCGACTGCTTCGAGCGCAGGCTCTAGCGCCCCTTGATCCGCTCCACCAGGCGGGTAGTGGAGCGCTCGTGCTCGAACGGAATCGATAAGACCCGTCCGCCTCGGGCGAGGACCTGAGCTGCGCCCGCGATGCGCTCCACCGGCCAGTCGCCGCCCTTCACCAGCACTTCGGGCCGGGTCGCCGCGACCAGGGCCTCCGGCGTGTCCTCGTCGAACCAGGTCACGGCATCCACTGCGGCGAGCGCGGCGACGAGGGCGAGCCGGTCTTCGAGCGCGTTGATCGGCCGATCGGCGCCCTTGCCCAGCCGCCTGGCGGATGCATCGCCGTTCAGCGCGACGAGCAGCGCCGCGCCAAGCTC
>JBJMWH010000229.1:0-3179 GCA_045810245.1 Burkholderiales bacterium
GAAGCGCGCGGCGCGCCGCGCGTTTAAAAAAAAGGGGTCGTCACATAACGAGAACAAGGGCGTCATGGGGGCCCTGGGTTGGAAGGAACAAAACGAGGCCGGCGCAATGTCCGCCGCGCGAGAACGACGATTCCGCTGGCGATCCTCCGGCAAGGCTAGGCGGGCGTAATGCGGCTGGGGCTGAGCGCGAAGTTCACCATCACCGTCCTGGTGATCCTTCTTTGCACCATGGCGGCGAACACGCTTTACTTCCTCGGCACGTCGACGCGCCTGCACGAGCAGCAGCTGCTCGAGCGCGGCCGCGCCCTGGGAAGGCTGGTCTCGCTCATCAGCCCCGAGGCGATCCTCGGCTTCGACTTCCTGCTGCTCAACGACTATACGCGCGAGGTCTCCTCGCAGCCCGACGTCGCCTACGGCGCGATCCTGACTCCGCAAGGCGTGCCGATCAGCTACCACGTCGACCCCGGCGACCCCTACATCAGGAAGCGCGCACGCCAGGGCGCCTCGGTCGAGATCACCGAGCTCGTCAAGAAGCGCGAGGGCGTCGAGGACCTGATCCGGCTCGACTATCCGATCACCCACAACAACGTGCTGCTCGGCCACTTCCTGGTCGGCATCAGCCGCGAGTCGCTGCAAAGCCAGCTGCAGCGCCAGGTGGTGATCCAGGCCGTGGTGATGGGCGCGATCGTGCTGTTTCTCAGCGCGGCGATCTACGGCGCGTTCCGCTTCAACGTCCTCTTCCCCATCCGCCGTCTGATCTCGGCCTCCCGCGAAGTCGGCCGCGGCAGGTTTACGGCGGTGGAAGTCACCACCGCCGACGAGCTCGGACAGCTCGCGCAGTCCTTCAACGCCATGGCCCAGGAGGTCAAGGAGGAGCAGGCGAAGCTCCACCGCCAGGCCAACTTCGACGCCCTCACCGGCCTGCCCAACCGGATGATGGCGTTCGACCGCATCAACCTCGAGATCCACCGCGCGCGGCGCACCGGGCAGCGCTTCGCGGTGCTGTTCATCGACCTCGACAACTTCAAGAACGTGAACGACACCCTCGGCCACGCGTTCGGCGACGAGCTCCTCGCCGCGGTCGGCGCGCGGCTCCAGGAGAGCCTGCGCGAGGCCGACACCGTGGCGCGCCTGGGCGGCGACGAGTTCCTCATCCTGGTCCCCGACGTGGTGGGCGAGGTCGAGGTCGAGAAGATCGCCGAGCGGGTGCTGGTATCGGTGTCGGAGCCGCGCGACCTGGCCGGGCGCAAGGTGGTGATCCACTGCAGCGTCGGCATCGCGATCTATCCCGACAACGGCGAGAGCGTCGAGGCGCTGATGGCCAACGCCGACAACGCGATGTACCAGGCGAAGGCCTTGCAGGAGGGCTCGGCCATCTTCTTCACCGAGGAAATGAACATCCGCCTGCGCGAGCGCATGCAGATGGAGCAGGACCTCAACCTCGCGATCGAGCTCGGACAGCTCGCGCTGCACTTCCAGCCGATCGTCGACACCGCGGGCCCGCGCCACTGCGGCGCCGAGGCGCTGCTGCGCTGGCATCACCCCGAGAGGGGCCAGGTCAGCCCGGCGGACTTCATCCCGCTCGCCGAGGCCACCGGCCAGATCGTCGGCATCGGCGACTGGGTCCTCGAGCAGGCCTGCCGCTGCTGGCGCGCCTGGCACGACGCCGGCCTCAACCCCGGCCTGCTCGCGATCAACGTGTCGCGCATCCAGTTCCGCAAGCGCTTTTCCAGGCGCCTGGCCGAGCTGATGACGACCTACAGCATCCCGGCGCAGGCGCTCGAGTTCGAGATCACCGAGAGCGTGCTGCTCGACGACCATCACCAGGTGGCCGAGGAGCTCGCCAGCCTGCGCGCCCTCGGCGTGAAGCTCGCGCTCGACGACTTCGGCACCGGCTACTCGTCGCTCAGCTATCTCAAGCGCTTCCGCTTCGACGTGCTCAAGATCGACCGCAGCTTCGTCGCCGGGCTGCCGGGGAACGCCGACGACGTGTCGCTGGTCAAGGCGATCCTCGCGATGGCGACGGGGCTCGACCTGCGCGTGCTCGCCGAGGGCGTGGAGCACCACGCCCAGCTCGATTTCCTGGCCGCGCAGGGCTGCGACTTCGCCCAGGGCTATCTCATCGCGAGGCCCATGAGCGAGGACGCTTACCGCGCATACCTCACCAACCGGCAGGTGAACGGCGACGCCTCCAGCCGCGCCGTGATGCAACCGAGGCGAACCACCGCCGGCCGGGGATCATTCTGAGCGGAGACAAGAAAATGGGAACACATCCCGTCAGCAATCGAATCGGTCGGCGAATGAGCCTCGTTCGCCTGCTTTGCCTGATGAGCGCTCCTGCGCTGGCAGGTGCTGTCCTGGCGGCGGGCGATCCCCTGGTGCTGGGGGTTTTCCCGCGCTTCACTGCCAGCGAGACGACCACGCGCTACACGCCCATCGCAGAGTATCTGCAGGAGCGGCTCGGCCGAAAGGTCGTCCTGGTGACCTCCAAGGATTTCCCGCTGTTCTGGCATGGCATCGAGGAGCACCGCTACGACATCGTTCAATACAACCAATACCACTTCATCCGGTCGGCAAAAACCTACCGGGTCATAGGGCACAACAAGGAATTTGGAAAAAGCACGCTCGCGGGCGCGATCTACGTACGCAAAGATAGCGGCATTACCGATCTGAAGCAGTTGCGTGGCCGCACCGTCCTGTTCGGAGGGGGTGAGGACGCGATGATCAGCTACATCGCTCCGGTCTACATGATGCTGCAGGCAGGATTGAAAAAGGACGACTTCAAATCACAGTTTGCGGTGACCCCGATCAACTCGGTGATCGGGGTCTTCTACAAGCAGGCGGATGCGGCCGGATCCGGCGACAGCGCGTTTGTGCAGCCGGCGATCCGGAACGCCATCAAGACCGAAGAACTGACCGCATTGGCCGTTTCCGAGCCGCTGCCTCATCTGCCCTGGTCGGTGAAGCGCACGATGCCCGCCAAGCTCCGCAACGCCGTCCAATCGAGCCTGGTGGATCTCGAAAACAGCGAAGCCGGCAGGAACATCCTTAAGGCCGCCATGCTGACAGGTATCGGAAAAGCGGAAGACAAGGACTATGATCTGTGTCGCAAGATGGTGCGTGCGGTAGCACCATGAACCGTACGCTCGGCACGCTCGCCGCCATGGTCGCATTTCTGC
>JBJMWH010000230.1:0-5345 GCA_045810245.1 Burkholderiales bacterium
TCACGCGAGAGGAAGGCTTTCCACATGTCCTCGCGGTTTTCCAGCAATTGGTTTTCCGTCAGGGTTTCGGGGCCGCAAACGAGCTCCCCGGTCACTCGGCTATTCGCGCCGCGCTCGCCCTGCCCGTGCTGCACCGTCTTCACCTGCATGTCCTGCCAGTTCTTGCGGAAGCTGCAGATGATGCCGCCGTGGCGCGCGCTCTCGCGGTAGGGATCGCTCCAGCCTTCCCAGACGCAGATCGCGGCGAGGTGCGGCGGCTTCGCCGCAGCGGCGCGCCATTGGTTGCTCGCGTAGTACGAGATGCCGTTCATGCCCACCTTGCCGCTGCTCCAGGGCTGCGCGGCGGCCCATTCGATGCATTGGTAGATGTCTCGCGTCTCGCGCGCGTTGTTGTGGCAGAGGTAGCCCGGCGAGCGGCCGGCGCCGCGCGAGTCGACCCGGATCACCGCGTAGCCGTCGGGCACCCACTTCTCCGGATCGACCACTTCCCAGTTCTGGTAGCGGTTCGAGGAACCGGCCAGCGCATCGGGGTTCTCGCGCGCCATGATTTCCCAGGCCGTCTTGTACCCGTCCTGGAACGCGAGGCCCTTGCCGTAAGGCCCGTAGCTCAGGATGGCGGGGAAGCGGCCTTCGCCGTCCGGGCGGAACGCGTCGGCGCGCAGCACGAGGCCGTCGTCCATCCGGATCGGTACGTCCCATTCGATCTTCATGCCGGAATTCTAATTCGGGCCAAAGCGCGCACAATCAGAGCGCGCACAATCAGCGCACAATCAGCGCACAATCAGGGACAGACCACGTTTTCCTATACGCAACGGTGCGACCGTAGTCAGGGTGGGAAGAAAACGTGGTCTGTCCCTGATTTCTAGGTGTGAAGTCATTTTAGTTGCAGCAGCTCGATCAGCGTCGGGCCGTACCGCTCGAGCTTGCGTACGCCGATGCCGGGGATGGCCGACAGGGCATCGAGGTCGCGCGGGCGCGCCGCGGCGATTGCGGCGAGCGTGGCGTCGTGGAGCACGACGTAGGGCGGCACCGACTGGCTGCGCGCCTGGGCGGTCCGCCACGCCTTGAGCCGGACGAAGAGCTCGTCGTTCGGCTGTGCTTCCGGCCGCAGCTTTTGCCGCTTGAGCTTGCGCGGCTCGTGGCGGCGCATCTCCACGCGCTCCTCGCCTCGCAGCACTGCGCGGCTCGCTTCGGTGAGCCGCAGAGCCCCGTACGAATCGTGGTCGGGACGCGCATAGCCGAGCGCCACCAGCTGGCGGAAGACGCTTCTCCAGGTCGCTTCGTCCACGTCCGCGCCGATACCGAACACGGTCAGGTCGCCGTGATTCCACTGCGCGACCCGGTCCGTGGCCTTGCCGCGCAGCACGTCGATGAGGTGCACGGCCCCGAAGCGCTGCCCGGTACGGTAGATGCACGAGAGCGCCTTGCGCGCGGCCTCGGTCGCATCCCAGGTCTGCGGCGGAGCGAGACAGGTATCGCAGTTTCCGCACGGCGCGCTTTCTTCGCCAAAGTAATGCAGCAGCCGCACGCGCCTGCAGCCCGCGCTCTCGCAGAACCCGAGCAGCGCATCGAGCTTGGCGAAGGACACGCGCCGGAACTCCTCGCTGCCCTCGGACTGCTCGAGCATGCGCCGCAGGTTGACGAGATCGCCCAGGCCGTAGGTCATCCAAGCATCCGCGGGCTCGCCGTCGCGCCCGGCGCGGCCGGTCTCCTGGTAATACGCTTCGATGCTCTTCGGCAGATCGAGGTGCGCGACGAAGCGCACGTCGGGCTTGTCGATGCCCATGCCGAAGGCGATCGTGGCGACGATCACCTGGCCCTCATCGCGCTGAAAGCGCTCCTGGTGCGCGGCGCGCGTCGCCGAATCCATTCCCGCGTGGTAGGGAAGCGCGGCGATGCCTTCCTCCGCGAGCCAGGCGGCCGTCTCGTCGACCTTCTTGCGCGACAGGCAGTAAACGATGCCGGCTTCACCCGGATGCTGCTCGCGGATGAAGCGCAGCAACTGCGCGCGCGAATCGAGCTTCTCGACCACGGTATAGCGGATGTTGGGCCGGTCGAAGCTCGAGATGAAAAGGCGCGCCTCGTCCAGCGCCAGCCGGTGCACGATCTCGGCGCGGGTATGCGGATCGGCGGTCGCGGTCAGCGCGATGCGCGGCACGTCCGGGAAGCGCTCGTGCAGCACCGAGAGCTGCAGGTATTCCGGCCGGAAGTCGTGGCCCCATTGCGACACGCAATGCGCCTCGTCGATGGCGAAGAGCGCGAGCTTCGACCGGGCGGCGAGCTCGAGCATCCGGGGCATCATGAGCCGCTCGGGTGCGACGTACAACAAATCCAGTTTTCCCGCCTCAAGATCTCTTTCAAGCAGAAAAGCTTCGCGAGCCCCCAGCGTCGAATTTAGAAACGCCGCGCGCACGCCGAGCTGCCGCAGCGCCGCCACCTGGTCCTGCATCAGCGCGATGAGCGGCGACACCACGAGCGCGGTGCCCTCGCGCAGCAGCGCCGGGAGCTGGTAGCACAGCGACTTGCCCCCGCCCGTGGGCATCAGCACCAGCGCGTCGCCGCCGGAGGCGACGTGCAGCACGATCTCCTCCTGCGCCCCGCGGAAACCCGGGTGGCCGAAGACCGTCTTCAGGAGGTCGAGCGCCCGGCCCTTCAACGCTGGAGCCGATCTCGCATTTCACCCAGCTGCGCCGAGAGCGAGTTCTCTATTTCGGTGAGCCGGGTGTCGAGATGGGCGCGCAGCTCGGTAAAGCGCGACGCCTCGGCCTGGTCGGCGAGCTCGCGGCTCGCCTGCAGCTCCTTCTCGCGGCGGCGCCACTCGAGGAGCACGGTGGTCTGCAGGTAGACCACATAGAGCAGGAACACCGCGGTGAGGACCGCCAGCAGGCCCAGCATGATGAGGCCGAGCGGCGCCTGGACGTGCGTCACGCCGAAGGACAGGGTGGTGGGCGCGATGAAGGCGGTCCAGTTCAGCACGGCGAAGATCGCGACCAGCGCAAGGACGATGAGCAGGACGACTGTGCGAAGCGGCATGGGCGCACCATAATTACCACAGCTGCCCAACCCATGGAGAAAATGAAATGAAACGCGCGCTCGCCGCCCTTGTCCTTTGCGTCCTCGCTTCTGCCGCCGCCGCCCAGAGCGGCAACAACCTCGAGATCATCCATCATCCGAACTACGACAAGAGCGTGTTCATGCCCTTCTCGCCCGCGATCAAGGTGAAGAGCGGCAAGCTTCTATGGCTCGCGGGCGGCACCGCGCTGCCCGTCTACCACGACCACCCGCACAAGCGCGAGCAGGTCCTCCAATATCTCAACAACGACCTGGAGGCGCAGATCCGGCGCACCATGGACGGCATCATGGAGACGCTGAAGGCCGCCAACGCCTCGCCCAAGGACGTGGTCCACGTCTTCATCTTCCGCACCCGGCCGCGCACCGGCGACATCGGCCGCGCGAGCGCAGTGGTCAACTCCTACTTCGCGCCGTTCAACCACAAGCCGACCACCACCAACATGGCCGTGCTCGAGCTGGGCGAGCCGGAGCAGCTGGTCGAGATCCAGGTGGTCGCGGTGGTGGACAACTAAGCCGGGTGCTTCGGCGCGGCGTCTCTAAGGAACACGGTCAGGTCGGTGGTCGGCGGGCGCGCGGGCACGTCGTAGATCATCTGACCGACGAAGCCGCGGTGGTAGCTCGTGTGGTTCACGAGGTGCTGCAGGATCTCGCCGCGCGTCATCGCGCCTTCGCCGCCGCCGACGAAGGTGAAGCTCACGGTCTGGTTCAGGCGGGTGTCGTCCATCCCGTCATAGGCGGCGACATACCACCGATCGAGCTCCTGCTGCGCGCGCCAAAGCTCGGTGAGCGGCGGATGATCGGGGGTGTTGCGCGCGGTGTAATCGTGGCCGCGGCCTTCCAGGTGCGCCTGGAAGATGCGGTCGATGACGTAGTTGTGGTTCAGCGTGTGCACCATGTTCCTGAACACGCTGCGCCGCGGCTTCACCGCCTCGCCTTCCGGCAGCGCCGCCACCGCGGCGAAGATGAGCTCGTTCGCCCACGCGTTGTAGCGCGTGAGCGTCCGGGCGTCACTTCGCTGCACTTTAGAAGCCTATGGTAAGTCCGATGTTGAGCACCGGATAGTACTTCGCGTTCTTCAGCTTGTCCTCGAGCTGCGCCTGCTCCGACGCGACCTGGCTCTGCAGCGAGCTGCATTGCGCCGCGGAAAGCGACCCGCAGTTGGCGGTGAGCGAGGCCTTCGGCGAGCCCTGGTACATGACGCCCAGGTCGGCGTAGAAATTCACGCCTGCGCCCGACACGTTGCCGTAGCCGATGCCGAGATAGGGCGCCGCGCTCTTGCTGGGTTTCACCGTGCCGCTGATGGAGCCGCCGTTGAACTGGTCGGTGTTTACGTCGAACTTGTTGTCGTTGAAGATGAAGCCGCCGGTGATGCGGAACGGCCCGAGCGGGCTGAAGTCGAGGAAGGTGTTCAAGTTCGAGAGCTTGAGCTTGCCGTGATACGTAGTGAGGTCGGTGCTGACGTCGTGGTCGACTTTCCCGGCCGAGTATCCCAGCCGCGCGCTCAGCGTCGGGGCGAGACTCCAGGCGACGTCCGCGCCGAGGCCGGTCGTGCCGATGCGCGCCCCGACCCCGCCTGCCTGCGCCGAGCCCGCGGCGGCCAGGGCAAGTCCCATTATTGCGAATTTGACTTTTGTCATGGGGACTCCACTTAGGTTGTAGTAACAGAACTTTACAGAGCGGCGCCCCGGGGTTCCATGGCCCAGTTGGCATTTCGCAACGAAAACGGCATTAAGCCCTACAAAATGAAGCTCACCGCCCCCAGCGACGCGAGCTCCATCGCATCCAGGATCGCCTCGCGTCCCGCGATCCTGAGCCTGCCGTCCTCCTTGCGCAGGACATAGCGATAACGGCCGACATACTGCCGCGCATCATCGTTGCTGCGATAGCGGTAGACGACGAAATTCGCCTCCACGCGCAGCGGCTGCTTTTCCACAATCCTTACATTAGTAATCAACCGACGGGTACGTGACGGAGGCGCCTCGGCGTGCGCGTTGCGGTCTTTCAGCCGCGCCACGCGCGAGCGGATCCGCGCGATGTCGTCCGCGATGGTGAAGAGCGTGCCGCTCGGTTCGGAGTCGGGCCGGTCGTTGGAGGGCACGCGGTAGTAAGCGTCGGCGGTGAGCAGCCCGAGCCACTCGTCGAGCTTCCACGCGTCGAGCAGCGCGGCCTCTTCGTACAGGAAATCCTCAACCTCCGCCCGTGTGACCTGAGAATAAATAGGGTCCGTCCCTGTTTTTTTACTCATGGGACATCAGCTTGTCCCACTGGATCTA
>JBJMWH010000231.1:0-2588 GCA_045810245.1 Burkholderiales bacterium
GAGGTCGAAGGGACTGCTCAAGCGGCGAAGAGTAGGACAAAATCAGGCCGACTGCTGCGTGCCGAGGAGCCGGACCCGCGGCGAGCGCTCTGCCCGAGCGCAGATCATCGCCCCACCCAACGTATACACTGGCGCCCATGACTGAAAAGATCACTCGCCGGCAGTTCATCGTGCGCTCCGCGGCGTCGGCCGCGGCAGGCGCGGGTGGCGCGCTCATTCCTGCGCACGCCCAGAACATCGTCACCGACGCGAAGCAGGCGCAGCTCAAGTGGTCGAAGGCGCCCTGCCGCTTCTGCGGCGTGGGCTGCGGCGTCAACGTGGCGGTCAAGGACGGCCAGGTCGTCGCCACGCACGGCGATCCGCAGTCCGAGGTGAACCGCGGCGTCAACTGCGTCAAGGGATACTTCCTCTCGAAGATCATGTACGGCGAGGACCGGCTGACGCGGCCGCTGCTGCGCATGAGGAACGGCCGCTACGACAAGTCCGGTGAATTCACCCCGGTGAGCTGGGACCAGGCCTTCGACGTGATGGCGCAGAAGTGGAAGGCCGCGCTCAAGGCGAAGGGACCGTCGTCGGTCGGCATGTTCATGTCCGGGCAGTCGACGATCTGGGAGGGCTATGCCTCAGTCAAGCTCATGAAGGCGGGATTCCGCTCCAACAACATCGATCCGAACGCGCGCCACTGCATGGCGAGCGCCGCCGTAGGCTTCATGCGCACCTTCGGCATCGACGAGCCGATGGGCTGCTACGACGACATCGAGCACGCCGATGCCTTCGTGCTGTGGGGCTCGAACATGGCGGAGATGCACCCGATCCTGTGGCAGCGGGTCGCCGACCGGCGCCTCGCGCATCCGCACGTGCAGGTGGCGGTGCTCTCGACGTTCGAGCACCGCTCCTACGACCTCGCCGACCTCACGCTCACCTTCACGCCGCAGACCGACCTCGCGATCCTGAACTTCATCGCGAATTCCATCATCCAGCGCGGCGCGGTGAACAAGGACTTCGTGTCGAAGCACGTCGCCTTCCGTCTGGGCAACACCGACATCGGTTACGGCCTGCGCCCGGAGCACGAGCTGCAGAAGGCGGCGAAGAATGCCGCCGATCCCGGGGGATTCAAGCCGATCTCGTTCGAGGAGTACGCGAAGTTCGTCTCGAAGTACGACGTCAAGTACGCCGCCAAGCTCTCGGGCGTTCCCGCCGAGCGGCTGCAGCGCCTGGCGCAGCTCTACGCCGACCCGAAGCTCAAGGTGATGTCGTTCTGGACCATGGGGTTCAACCAGCATACGCGCGGCGTCTGGGCGAACCATCTCGTCTATAACCTGCATCTGCTCACCGGCAAGATCTCGACCCCGGGCTCGAGCCCGTTCTCGCTCACCGGCCAGCCCTCGGCATGCGGTACCGCGCGCGAGGTCGGCGTGTTCTCGCATCGCCTGCCCGCGGACATGGTGGTGACCAATCCCAAGCACCGCGCCGTCGCCGAGGAGATCTGGAAGCTGCCGGCCGGAACGATCCCGGAGAAGCCCGGCTTCCACGCAGTGCTGCAGAGCCGGATGCTGAAGGACGGCCAGCTCAACTGCTACTGGACCCAGACCACCAACAACGTCCAGGCCGGCGCCAACGCCGCGAACGAAACCTGGCCGGGGTTCCGCAACCCGGACAACTTCATCGTCGTTTCCGACGTCTACCCGACCGTGAGCACCGCCGGCGCCGACCTCATCCTGCCGAGCGCGATGTGGGTCGAGAAGGAGGGCGCCTTCGGCAACGCCGAGCGCCGCACCCAGTTCTGGAACCAGCTCGTCAACGCGCCCGGCCAGGCGCGCTCCGACCTGTGGCAGATCATGGAATTCTCCAAGCGCTTCCGCGTCGAGGAAGTGTGGCCGGCGGAGCTCCTGGAGAAGAAGCCCGAGTACAAGGGCAAGAGCCTGTTCGACGTGCTGTTCCGGAACGGCGAAGTCGATAAGTTTCCCAACTCGCAGCTCAACCCGGAATACGCCAACGACGAAGCGAAGGCCTACGGCTTCTACGTGCAGAAAGGCCTGTTCGAGGAGTACGCAAGGTTCGGCCGCGGCCACGGTCATGACCTCGCGCCTTTCGACACCTATCACAAGACGCGCGGCCTGCGCTGGCCGGTGGTCAACGGCGCCGAGACCCAGTGGCGCTACCGCGAGGGCCGCGACCCCTACGTCAAGGCCGGCAAGGGCGTCGAGTTCTACGGCTTTGGCGACGGCAAGGAAACGAAATGGCGCTTCAAGGAAGGCCTCGATCCTTATGTGAAGCCCGGCACCGGCTTCCAGTTCTACGGCAATGCCGACGACAAGGCCTACGTCTACGCACTGCCCTACGAGCCGCCCGCGGAATCGCCCGACCGGGAGTATCCGATGTGGCTCGTGACCGGCCGCGTGCTCGAGCACTGGCACTCGGGCTCCATGACGCGCCGCGTGCCCGAACTGCACCTCGCGTTCCCCAATGCGGTGGTCTACCTGCACCCTGAGGACGCCAAGGTGCTCGGCGTGCGCCGCGGCGACGAGGTCGAGATCGTGTCGCGCCGCGGCAGCATGAGCACGCGCGTCGAGACGCGCGGGCGCAAC
>JBJMWH010000232.1:0-4431 GCA_045810245.1 Burkholderiales bacterium
CTTCGATGCGCAGTAGGCACCCATGCCGGGCGGCGAGATCAGGCCCGCCACCGAGGCGGTGTTGACGATGTGGCCCTCGTCCTGGGCGATCAGGCGCGGCGAAAAGGCGCGCACGCCGTTCACCACGCCGAGCAGATTGACGCCGAGGATCCACTGCCATTCGGCTTCGCTCGTCTCCCAGACCGGTCCGGACAACGCGACGCCCGCGTTGTTGCAGACCAGGTGAATCGCGCCGAGGTCTTGAAAACACTTCTGTGCAAATGCTTCGACTGCGGGCGCCTTGGAGACGTCGACGCGCATCGAGAAGCTTTTTACCCCGAGGGCCGAGACGTCTTTCCGAGTAAGGGTAAGACCGGCTTCGTCGACGTCGGCGAGCGCGAGATGCATCCCTTCGCTCGCGAATGCGCGCGCCATGGCGCGACCGATCCCGCTCGCCGCCCCGGTGACTGCGGCGACCTTGCCGCCGAGCTCGTTCAGCGCCATGAATGCCACAGCATGGACGCTCCGCCGACGACGATCAAGGTCTCGATGAAGACGACGTGCAGCTTGGCGCCGAGGCGCGTCACCAGCGTGGCCGCGATGGCGCTGCCGGGGATGCTGGCGACGCCGATTACCACGCCGGTGAAGAAGGCCTGCGCGTCGAGGAGGTTGAAGCGCTGGAACAGCGCGGCCTTGGCGAGGTCGAGCGCGATGGACACGAGCGCGTCGGTGGCGAGCACCGCGGGGCCGCTCATTCCGGTGCCGAGGAGGAGCGACACCAGGATCACGCCGGTGCCGGTGGCGAGGCCGCTGGCGAGCCCGAAGATGCCCGAACCGACAGCGAGGCCGGGGGTGCTCAGCATGACTGCTTTCTTCCTGAGAACTCTGCGCAGCGGCACGGAGGCGATGACGGCGAAGCCGAGGATGGTGCCGACCGAGCGCGCGTCGAGCACGCTGTAGAGCCAGGTGCCGAGCACCAGGAAGGGCAAGGCCGGGACGAGCACCACGCCGAGCATTCGGCGCTCCAGGCGCTCGCGGTAGAACCAGAAGCGCCCGGCGTTGATGATCACGCCGGCGACCGCCATCACCGGAACCAGCGCCTTGACGCCGATCAGCGGGACGAGGGCCGCGGCGAGGATCACGCCGGTGCCGAAGCCGCCCATGCCGCCGACGATCGCCGCACCGATGGAGAGCGCCGCGACCGCGGCGAGGGTCGACGCTTCGAGGAGCAACTACGCGCGCGGCACCGGGCGGGGCTGCCCGGTGGCGTCGATCGCCACGTAAGTGAGCGTCGCCTCGGTCACCTTCACCACGCGCGGATTCTCGGGGCGGCGCTCGGCAAACACCTCGACGGTGACGGTGATCGACGTGGTGCCGATTCGCTCCACGTCGACATAGAACGAGAGCAGGTCGCCGACCTGCACCGGCTGCTTGAACATGAACTCCTTCACCGCGACGGTCGCAACGCGGCCGCGCGCCATTCTGCCGGCGACCGTGCCCCCGGCGACGTCGACCTGCGCCATGATCCAGCCGCCGAAGATATCGCCGTTCTGGTTGGCGTCGGCCGGCATCGGCATCACGCGCAACGCGGGCTGCTTGTCTTTCGGCAGAGAGTCCATCTATCTCTTCGAAGCCAGGTACTGCAACGGTCCACCGCGGAACGGCGCGAATCCGGTGCCGAAGATGAGCCCGGCGTCGACCAGCTCGGCGTCGGCGACGATGCCTTCGCGCAGCACCGCCTCGGCCTCGCGCAGGTAGGGATCGATCAGCCGCTGCACCAGCGCGTCGTCGAACGCGTCGGGCTGGCCCTTCACCGCCTTCCCATTTTCGTAGCGGTAGATCCCCTGGCCGGTCTTCTTGCCGAGATGTCCGAGGGCGACCTTGTTGGCCAGGAGCTTCGGTACCTCGGTGGTCTTGGCGAGGGCCTTGCCCGCGGCCAGGCAGATGTCCAGGCCGACGGTGTCGGCGAGCTCCGCGGGGCCCATCGGCATGCCGAACTGCGCCATGGCCCTGTCCAGCGTCTCCGGCTTGTGGCCTTCGTCGAGCATGCGAAACGCGTTTTGCATGTACGGGCCGAGCACCCGGTTGACCAGGAACCCGGGCGAGTCCTTGACCGGCAGCGGCAGCTTGTCGATCTGGCGCACGAACGCTGCCGCGCTGTTCGCCGTTTCTTTCTTCGTAGTTGAAGAAGAGACGACTTCGACGAGCTGGAGCTGCGGCACGGGATTGAAGAAATGGATGCCGACGAGCCGCGCAGGATCCTTGAGCGCGGTGGCGATGTCGGCGAGCTTGAGGCTCGAGGTGTTCGAGGCGAGGATCGCTTCGGGCTTCGCCATCGACTCGAGCCGCGCGAAGAGCGCGCGCTTCGCCTCGAGGTTCTCGAAGATCGCCTCGATGATGACGTCGGCGTGCCGCGCACCTTCGCCGCCGACGTCCGGCACCAGCCGGTCGAGGGCGTCGCGCACCCGGCGCTCGTCGCGCAGGCGCCGCTTGAAAAGCTCGGCTGCGCGCTTGACGGCGGGCGCGATGCGCTCGGGCGCAGTGTCCTGCAGCGTGACCGAGAGGCCGCGCATGGCGCAGATGGCCGCGATGTCACCGCCCATTACACCCGCGCCTACGATGTGCACGTGCCGCGCCTCGAACGTGGCGCCGCGCGCGAGCGACTTCATCCGCTCCTGCAGGAAGAAAATCCGGATCAGGTTCTTGGTGGTCGGATGATCGACCAGCGACTCGACCGAGGCGGAAGGGTCGTGAGACGCCGCGAACGGATTGCCGTCGTACTTGCGCCACGACTCGAGCACCGCGTAGGGCGCGGGATAGTGCTCCTTGCGCGCGCGCTTCGCTACCTGCTTGCGCGCCTGCGAGGTCACGATCCCCCGCAACGGGCGCGCGAGCAGCAAGCGATTCATGAAGCTCAACTTCCTCTGCGCTGGAGCTTCCAGAGTGACCATCCGGGCCGTGTTCTCGAGAATGCGCAGCGGCACCGCCTGGTCGACGAGCCCCATGCGCTTCGCGCGGCGCGCGTCGATGGCGCGGCCGGTCAGGATCATGTCGAGCGCGGCGGCGGGACCGACGAGCTGCGGCAGCCATTGCAGGCCGTGCCAGGCGGGCATGATGCCGAGCATCACTTCCGGCAGCGCGAAACGCGTCTTCGGGTCGTCGAGCGCCACGCGGTAGCGGCAGGCGAGGGCGAGCTCCACGCCGCCGCCGATGCAAAACCCGTTCACCATCGCCGTGGTCGGGAAAGGCAGCTCGCGCAGGTCCTGGAACACGTCCCAGCCGAGCTTCACGAACGCGAGCGCTTCCTGGGGCGAGTTGAAGCGCGTGAACTCCGCGACGTCCGCGCCGGCGATGAAGTTCTCCTTGCCCGAGCGGACGATGAGCCCCTTCGGATTCTCGATGCGGATCGCGGCGAGCGCGCGTCCGAGCTCTTCAAGCGCCTCGCGCGAAAAGGTGTTGGCCGTCTCGCCCTGCTTGTCGAAGGTGAGCCAGGCGAGCCCGTCGCGGTCGGTCTCCCAGCGCCAATGCCGGATAAAGGTGGAGGCCGTGGAGGCTCGGTCCATCAAGGCAGTCCCAGTCTACTTGCTTTTACAGCGCTTCCACGAGCATCGCGCCGCCGAGGCCGCCGCCGATGCAGATGCACGCGATGCCGCGCTTCGCGTGGTTACGCTTCAGCGTCTTGAGCAGGTGCAGGACGATGCGTGTGCCCGAAGCGCCGACGGGATGGCCGAGCGCGATCGCTCCTCCGTCCACATTGAGCTTTTCTTCATTTAAAGAACCGAGTGGACGATCGAGACCGAGTTCGTCACGGCAGTATTTCTCGTCGCGCCACGCCGCGAGACAGCCGAGCACCTGCGCCGCGAATGCCTCGTTGATTTCCCAGTAATCGAGCTCGTCCAGCCCGAGGCCCTGGCGCTTGAGGATCGGCGTGGCGGCGTGGACCGGCCCGAGTCCCATCTGCGCCGGGTCGAGCCCGGCCCATTCCGAGTCGACGATGCGTCCGATCGGCTCGAGGCCGTGCTTCTTCAACGCCTCTTCGGAGGCGAGCAGCATCCAGGCGGCCCCGTCGGTGATCTGCGAGCTGTTGCCCGGCGTCACGCTGCCGTACTTGCGGTCGAAGAACGGCCGCAGCTTCGCGAGCCCCTCCGGCGTCGCGTCGCGCCGCACGCCGTCGTCGAGCGGAAACACCTTGCCGTCGCGGTCGTAGAGCGCTTCGACTTCGCCCCCGCCTGGCGCCAGCCTGCCTTCATCCTGGGCCTTGGCGACCCGATGGTGGGAACGAATGGAGAAAGCATCTTGTTGCTCGCGCGTAATGCCGAAGCGGTGCGCCAGGTTCTCGGCGGTCTGCCCCATCAGCAGTCCGACCATCGGGTCGGTGAGCCCCTTCATGAGGGCGATCACCGGCCGCAGCAGCGCCGGCACCGGCAGGCGCGCGAAGAGCGCGGCGCGCTG